>CAIPHQ010000191.1 GCA_903864895.1 uncultured Rhodospirillales bacterium | reverse complement strand
GTGGCCATCAAGATCTGGGCGCTGGCGCATCTGCTGGCCAACGGCGATCTGGGCGGGTTGCTGCTGTTCGGCTCGTTCCTGGCCTGGGCCGTCTATGACCGCATCGCCGTCAAACGGCGCGGCGACATGGGTGCGCCGCGCATCGACGCGTTCACCCGCGCCGATGCGGTGGCAGTGATTGCGGGCACGGTGGCCTATGTGGCGATGCTGTTCCTGCACCCGTATCTGATCGGCGTGCCGGTGCTGGGCATGTAGCAAAACGGCCCTCTCCACCCCGGAGGGCGGAGAGGGCGCGTTTTCAGCCGACGCGGTTTTCGATCAGTTCGTTCACCACGCCCGGATCAGCCAGCGTGGACGTGTCGCCCAACCCGTCCGTCTCGTTGGCGGCAATCTTGCGCAGGATGCGGCGCATGATCTTGCCGCTGCGGGTTTTCGGCAGCCCCGGCGCCCATTGGATGGCGTCCGGGCTGGCGATGGGCCCGATTTCGGTGCGCACCCACGCCACCAGTTCCTTGCGCAGCGCCTCGGTGGCTTCCACGCCGGTCTTCAGCGTCACGTAGGCGTAGATGCCCTGACCCTTGATCTCGTGCGGGAAGCCCACCACGGCGGCCTCGGCCACCTTCGGATGCGCCACCAGCGCACTTTCCACCTCGGCGGTGCCCATGCGGTGGCCGGAGACGTTGATCACGTCATCCACCCGCCCGGTGATCCACCAGTAGCCATCGGCATCGCGGCGCGCGCCGTCGCCAGTGAAATACAGGCCCTTGAAGGTGGAAAAATAGGTCTGCACGAAGCGGGCATGGTCGCCGAACACGGTGCGCATGATGCCGGGCCACGGCCGGTCGATGCACAACATGCCGTCGGTGGCCCCCTCCAGCACCTTGCCCTCGGCGTCCACCAGCAACGGGAACACGCCGGGCAGCGGCAGCGTGGCCGAACCCGGCTTTTGCGCCACGGCCCCCGGCAGCGGCGAGATCAGGATGCCGCCGGTCTCGGTCTGCCACCACGTGTCCACGATGGGGCAGCGCTCGTCGCCCACCACCTTGTAGTACCACAGCCACGCTTCCGGATTGATCGGCTCACCGACGCTGCCGAGGATGCGCAGGCTGGCACGGCTGTGCTTCTTCACCGGGGCGTCGCCGTCGCGCATCAGGCTGCGGATGGCGGTCGGCGCGGTGTAGAAGATGTTGACCTTGTGCTTGTCCACCACCTGCCAGAAGCGCCCCGCATCCGGGTAGCTCGGCACACCCTCGAACATCAGCGTGGTGGCGCCGTTGGCCAGCGGCCCGTACACGATATACGTGTGACCGGTCACCCAGCCCACATCGGCGGTGCACCAGTACACTTCGCCCGGCTGATAGTCGAACACCAGTTCATGCGTGAAGCTGGCCCACACCATGTAGCCGCCGGTGGTGTGCAGTGCGCCCTTCGGCTTGCCGGTGCTGCCGGAGGTGTACAGGATGAACAGCGGGTCTTCCGCGTTCATTTCCACCGGCGCGAACTCGGTGGAGGCTGCGGCCATCAGGTCTTCGTAGCGATGGTCACGCCCGGCCACCATCGGCACCTCGCCGCCGGTGTTGGTCACCACCAGCACATGCGCCACATCCGGGCAGTGCTTCAGCGCCGCATCGGCGTTGGTTTTCAGCGCAACCTTGCGGCCACCCCGGCGGCCTTCATCGGCGGTGATCAGCACTTTCGCGCCCGCATCCTGAATGCGGTTGGCGAGGCTGTCCGGCGAGAAGCCGCCGAAAACAATGGTATGCACCGCACCCACGCGCGCGCAGGCCAGCATCGCCACGGCGGCTTCGACCACCATCGGTAGATACAGGCACACCCGGTCGCCCTTCTGCACGCCCAGACCGGTCAGCACATTGGCGAGTTGGCACACCTGCGCGTGCAGTTCGCGGTAAGTGACGTGCTTGCTGGCGTTCGGGTCATCGCCTTCCCATATGATCGCCACCTGATCGCCGCGCGTGGCCAGATGCCGGTCGAGGCAACTCGCCGAGGCGTTCAGCGTGCCGTCCTCGAACCATTTGATCTGCACGTCACCGGTGAAATCACCGCTGAGGATCCTGGTGGGGGGCTTCATCCACGCGATGCGGCGGCTCTGCTCGGCCCAGAATGCATCCGGGTTGGTGGCAGCTTCGGCCACCATCGCGGCGCGCTGGGCCGCGTTGACATGGGCGTGCGCGGCAATTTCCGGTTTCACCGCAACGAGGGCGTCAGACATCCGTTGGTGTTCCTGTTCATGGACGCATACACGAAGCGGCCGCCACCCCCCCGGTTGGCACCCGCTACAGGCCGGCATCCTCTGGCACGAGGATCACACCGTCCTTGATGTCGATCATAACCGCATCCAAGCGGTCCCCAAGGCAAGGCCCACGTACGCATAGTCCCGTGCCGATCTCGAACTCGGCCCCATGCGTGGCGCAGATGATCCGGCTGCCGTCATTGGTCAGAAACCGGTCCGGCGCCCAGTCCAGCGGTACGCCGATATGCGGGCAGGAATTCACATACACCCGCACCTCATCCCCGCGCCGCACCGCGAACAGGCCGGTAAACCCGCCCGTCGGCGGGCCGAAGCCGCGCGCGGTGCCATCGGGCAGGTCGTCGAGGCGGCAGAGGGCGCGCAGACTCATGGCGCACACTTCCCCATCAGTCCCGCCAGCCGCCCAGCCCGCAGATATGCCGCCAATGCGCCTCGCTCACCGGCACCACCGACAGGCGCGACAGCTTGATCAGCGCCAGACCTTCCAGCGCCGGATCGGCCTTGATCTCAGCCAGCGTCACCGGGCGCGGCATCGGGCCGACCGCGCGCATGTCCACGCACACCCAGTCGCCCTTTTCGGCGGACGTATCGGGATAGGCTTCGCGCGCCACCTCCACCACGCCGACAATCTCCTTGCCGATGTTGGAATGGTAGAAGAACGCGCGATCCCCCGCCTGCATCGCCTTCAGGTTCAGCTTGGCCGAGTGGTTGCGCACCCCGGTCCACGGTTCGACGCCGTTGGCGACCTGCTGGTCCCAGGAAAACGCATCGGGCTCGGATTTGACCAGCCAGTACTGCATCAGGCGACCTTCACCCCGTCCTTGAACACTTGCCGGAATGGCCGCACCACGGTGCCTTCGAACAGCCCGGCCTTGGTGTAGGGGTCGGCGGCGGCAAACGCCTCGGCTTCGGCGCGATCGGCCACGTCGATGACCAGCAGCGAGCCATTCGGCTTGCCGTCAGCGTCCAGCAAGGCGCCGCCGCTTATGATCCTGGCGGTCTCGGCTTCCAGATAGGCCAGATGCGCCGGACGTGTGGCCATACGCAGGTCGAAGCTGCCGGGGCGGTCGGTGTTGATCAGGGCGAACAGCATGACGGGTTCCGCAGATTGAGTGTGGGCCCACATTACGGCAACTGGCCCCCGCTTCAATCCGGCGGTGGACCCTGTATATGGTGAAGCGTGGACGCCAGCACTGAATTCGCGCCGCCCCCCGGTCCCTTGCCCGGCGGCGGGCGCAACCTGCATCGGTTTGCCAATCCGGGCCGCTTCCTGCGGCTGTCGGGGCGCGTGCTGCCGTGGGTCAGCGCCATCGCACTGATCGCCACCGCCATCGGTCTGGTCTGGGGTCTGGGCTTCGCGCCCGCCGACTGGCAGCAGGGCGATTCCTCGCGGATCATGTACATTCACGTCCCGGCGGCGATGCTGTCCTACATGGGCTACGGCAGTCTGGCGCTGTGCGCGGTGCTGTCGCTGGTCTGGCGGCATCCGCTGGCCGATCTGGCGGCCGCTGAAATCGGCCCGGTGGGGGCGGCGGCCACCGCCTTGTGCCTTGCTACCGGCAGCCTGTGGGGCAAGCCGATGTGGGGGGCGTGGTGGGTGTGGGATGCGCGCCTGACCTCGGTGCTGGTGCTGTTCTTCCTGTATCTCGGTCAGATCGCGCTGGTGCGCGCGTTCGACGATCCGCAGCGCGGCTATCGCGCCGGGGCCATTCTGGCGCTGGTGGGGGCGGTGGATCTGCCGATCATCAAATACTCGGTCGATTGGTGGAACACGCTGCACCAAGGATCGTCCATCACGCTCACCGGGGCGCCCACCATGTATGTGGGCATCCTGTATCCGCTGATTCCCATGACCATCGGCATGGTGGCGGGCTTTATCGCCATCACGCTGGCGCGCACCCGCGCGGCGGTGATGGAGCGGCGGATTCGCGCGCTGTTGCAGGCCCGCGCCCGAACGGAAGCGGTGGGGCAGGAGGCCGCGATATGACGCATTTGACGTATATCATTCCCGCCTACGCCATCGCCGTGCTGCTGGCAGGTGGCTTTGCGGTCGATGCATGGCTGCGGATGGGCCGGGCGCGGCGCAAGCTTGCGGCCATCGACCCGCGCTTCATGCGGTAAGGAACAGGTCATGACACGCAAGAAGCGCCGCCTGCTCGTGCTGCTGGTCTGCGGCCTCGGTGTGGGCACGGCAGCCGGGCTGTCACTTTGGGCACTGTCCAGCGATGTGGCGTTCTTCACCTCGCCGTCGCAACTGGCCCACGACCATCCCGGGCCGGGCCGCAGCTTCCGCCTTGGTGGTCTGGTGGAAGCCGGCAGCGTGCAGCGCACCAACGAGGGTGGCAAACCCACCGCAAGTTTCCGCGTTACCGACGGCAACACCGCCGTTGTCGTGCATTACAGCGGCATCCTGCCCGACCTGTTCCGCGAGGGGCAGGGCGTGGTCTCCTTGGGCACGCTGGCCCCGGACGGCAGTTTCACCGCGCAGGAAGTGCTGGCCAAGCACGATGAGACCTACATGCCCAAGGAAGTGGCCGAGGCGCTGAAAAAATCCGGCCACTGGAACCCCGAACAGGGCGCGCCGCCCCCGGCGAGTACCTGGAACACCCTGACCGTGAAGAAGACCGGCGGATGATCCCCGAACTCGGCCATTTCGCCCTCGCACTCGCGGTTGCCATCGGCTTTGCGCAGGGGATTTTTCCGCTGTGGGGCGCGTGGCGGCGGGATGCACGGCTGATTCAGGCGGCACCGGCCATCGCCATCGGGCAGTTCATCGCGCTGGGCACCGCTTATGCCTGCCTGACCTGGAGCAATGTGGTCGATGACTTCTCGGTGCTGAACGTCGCCGAGAACGGGCATAGCCTGAAGCCGCTGATCTATAAAATCAGCGGCACCTGGGGCAACCATGAGGGCTCGATCCTGCTGTGGTGCCTGATCATCAGCCTGTGCGGCGCGGCCGTGGCGGTGGCGGGCGGCAATCTGCCGTCGTCGCTGCGCGCCCGCGTGCTCGGCGTGCTGGGTCTGTCGTCGGTGGGGTTTCAGCTGTTCGCGCTGATCGAGAGCAACCCGTTTGTCCGGCTGTGGCCGCCGCCGATGGACGGGCGGGACATGAACCCGCTGTTGCAGGACCCTGGTCTGGCGATCCATCCGCCCATTCTGTACATCGGCTACGTGGGCTTCGCGGTGCCGTTCGCGTTTGCCGTGGCCGCACTGCTGGAAGGCCGCATCGACGCCGCCTGGGGCCGTTGGGTACGGCCCTGGACGCTGGCGGCGTGGTGCTTCCTGACCTGCGGCATCGCCCTCGGCTCGTGGTGGGCGTATTACGAACTCGGCTGGGGCGGCTACTGGTTCTGGGATCCGGTGGAAAACGCTTCCCTTCTTCCGTGGCTGACCGGCACCGCGCTGCTGCACTCGGCCATCGTAGTGGAAAAGCGCGAGGCGCTGAAGACATGGACCGTGCTGCTGGCCATCGGCACGTTCTCGCTCAGCCTGTCGGGCACGTTCCTCGTGCGCTCCGGCATCCTGAATTCGGTGCATTCCTTCGCCAATGACCCGGCCCGCGGCGTGTTCATTCTGGCGCTGCTGGGGCTGGTGATCGGCGGGTCGCTGCTGCTGTTCGCGCTGCGCGCCCCGGTGCTGGCCGCGTCCGGCGTGTTCGCGCCCATCTCACGCGAAGGCGGGCTGGTGCTGAACAACATCCTGTTGTGTTCCATCGCCGCCGTGGTGATGACCGGCACCACCTATCCGCTGTTCGCCGACCTGTTGCTGGGCGAAAAACTCAGCGTCGGCGGCCCGTTCTTCAATTCCACCGTGCTGCCGCTGGCCGTGCCGGTGTTTGCCGCGATGTCGGTGGGCCCGGTGCTGTCGTGGAAGCGCGCCGATCTGGGGTCCGCGCTGATCCGGCTGTGGTGGGCGCTGCTGCTGGCGCTGGCGGTGGGCGGGTATGCCGCCATCGGCATGAAAATCCTGCCCGCGCTGGCCTTTGGCGCGGCGGTGTGGCTGATCGCCGGGGCCGCCGCCGAGGTGATCGAGCGCGTCCGCCTGTTCCGCGTGCCGCTGGGCGACAGCCTTGCCCGGTTGCGTGGCCTGCCGCGCTCGACCTTCGGCACCACGCTGGGCCATGCCGGGCTGGGCGTGACCATCGCGGGCATTGCCGGAATGTCGCTGGCAAGTGAGGCCATCGTGCTGGTCAAGCCGGGGGCGGCCACGCATCTGGCAGGTTATGACTGGAAGCTGATCGAACTGCACGACGGCGCCGGGCCGAATTACGACGCGCGGGTGGCCACCATCGAGATCAGCCGCAACGGCGCTCTGGTGGCGGTGCTGGCGCCGGAGCGGCGGCAGTTTCCGGTGCAGAACATCACCACCACCGAGGCCAAGATCGCCACCAATCTGGTCCGCGACCTGTACGCGGTGCTGGGGGACGAGCGGGACGGCGGTGCGGTGCTGCGCCTGCATGTGAACCCGCTGGCGCCGTGGATATGGCTGGGCGCGGGCGTGATGGCGCTGGGCGGGTTGCTGTCGCTGACCGACCGGCGGCTGCGCGTGGGCGCGCCACTGCGCCGCGCCGGGCAAGCCGCTGCCAAATCCGCCGCCAAGATGGGGGCCAAGGCGTGAACCGGCGGGTGCTGCTGCTGGTGCCGTTCGCCGCGACCGTTGTGGCGGGGGGCGGCTTTCTGGCCATGTTGAAGCGGGAGCAGGAAGGCACGTTCGACCCGCGCGGCGTGCCCAGCATGTTGATCGGCAAGCGTGTGCCGCCATTCGCGCTGCCCGCCGATGCCGGTTCCCTCGCAGGCGGGTTCAGCGACACCGACCTCACCGGGCGGCCCATTGTGGTGAATTTCTTCGCCTCGTGGTGCGTGCCCTGCATGGAGGAAGCCGAGGTGCTGATGGGCCTGAAGCAGGCGGGCGTGCCGCTGTACGGCATCGCCTACAAGGACAAGCAAGCCGGTACCGCCGCGTTTCTGGCCAAGCACGGCAACCCCTATGCCCGCATCGGGCGGGACGATGCGGGGCTGACCGGCATTGACTGGGGAATCACCGGCGTGCCGGAGACCTATCTGGTGGACAAGACCGGCGTGGTGCGCTGGCGCTTCGTCGGCCCGCTGCCGGCCGAGGTCGCCGCCGGGGATTTGAAGCGCCAGCTTCAGGCCTACGCATGAGAGTGTTCAAATTCGCCGTGGCGGCACTACTGGCCTGCCAGTTGCTCGCGGCCCCGGCGTTTGCCATCGGCGACCCGTCCGAGGCGCTGCCGGACCCGGCGCAGGAAGCCCGCGCGGTGGCCATCGGCCAGCAACTGCGCTGTCTGGTGTGCCAGAACGAGAGCATCGAGGATTCGGGGGCCGAACTGGCCCGCGACCTGCGCAAACTGGTGCGCCAGCATGTCGCAGCGGGCGAAAGTAACGAGCAGGTCACCGCATGGCTGGTGGCGCGCTACGGCAATTTCGTGCGGCTGCGCCCGCCGTTTGCCGCCGCCACGTGGCTGCTCTGGGCCTCACCGGTGCTGGCGCTGATTGCCGGGATCTGCATCGTCTATCTGGCCCGCCGCCCGCTGCCGCCCTCACCGCTCAGCGAAGCCGAGCAGGACCGCCTGCGCAAGATTCTGGAACAATGACCGATTTCACTGCGGCGCTGCTGGCGCATCCGTTGACGGCGCTTGCGCTGGTGCTGCTGGCCGTGGCCGCGCTGGCCCCGCTGGCCGCCGCCATGGTCTGGCAGGCCAGCGGGCGCGGGCGGCGCGACAGCGCGATGGCAATCCATCGCCAGCAATTGCGCGAACTGGAACGCGACCTTGCCGATGGCCGCATCGCCGCCGCCGAGCACGCCACCGCGGTGCTGGAGGTGCAGCGCCGCCTGCTGGCCGCCGCCGAAACCGCCGACCCGGCCACCACCCGCGCCGCGCGCTGGCCGCTGGTGGCTGCGATTGTGCTGGTGCTGGTGCTGGCCGGCGGGCTGTACCGCATCAGTGGCCGCCCGGACCTGCCCGCCATGCCGCTGGCCGGGCGGCTGGAACAGGCGCAGCAGCAGGCCGCGCAGGGTGAGGCACTCATCGAGCGGTTGCGCGAAAAACTGGCGAAACTCGACCAGAACTCCGACCTCGCGCGGCAGGGTTACATTCTGCTGGGCAATGCCGA
Organism: uncultured Rhodospirillales bacterium; assembly: GCA_903864895.1. GTDB lineage: Bacteria > Pseudomonadota > Alphaproteobacteria > Acetobacterales > Acetobacteraceae > CAIPHQ01. Next base: position 28,016 of record CAIPHQ010000191.1, on the reverse strand, counting down.
GAACGACCGCGGCAACCTCGCCGGCGCCGCCGACGCGTGGCACAAGGCGGTGAATATTCGATTTGATGCCGATCTGGCCGCGCTGACCGCCGAGGCGCAGTGCCGGGTGGACGGCAAGGTCAGCTTCGATTCGGCCACGCTGTTCCGCAAGGCTCTGGCCAGCGGTGCGCCGAACGCCGATTGGCGGCCGGTGGCCGAACAGCGCTTGAAGGAGGCGGGCGCGCCGTAGTCAGCGGCGCGCGGCGAAGAAGTCCCGGAGCAGCGCGGCGGCCTCCGTCTCACGCACGCCACCGATGACTTCGGGGCGGTGCAGGGCGGGCGACGTGTCATAGATGCGCGGGCCATGCTCCACCCCGCCGCCTTTCGGGTCATAGGCGCCGAACACCACCCGGCGCACCCGGAACAGTGCGATGGCCGCCGCGCACATCGGGCAGGGTTCCAGCGTCACCACCAGATCGCAGCCGATCAGGCGCGGGCTGCCCAGACGCTGCCCGGCCTGGCGCAACACAAGCATCTCGGCATGGGCGGCGGCGTCGCAATCCTGCTCGGTGCGATTGCCCGCCTGCGCCAGCACCGTGCCATCCGGCCCGAGCAACACCGCGCCCACCGGCACCTCGCCACGCGCCGCCGCCGCGCGGGCTTCGGCCAGTGAAAGGCTCATCGCATGGTGCAGCGCGGGTTCGGACATCGGCTTTTCTTGCCCCGGATCGCCCGCCGGGGCTAGCAAGACGCATGACCCCCAGCCATTCCCGCACGCCGAAACTGATCGGCGTGACCCTTGATGCCGAGCAGCCCAAACCGGGCAGCTATTCGCGCTACCCCTACTACGCGCTGCGTGCCAACTACATGGCAGCGATTGCTGCCGCCGGGGGCCTGCCGGTGGCGCTGCCGCACCATGCCGATCTGGCCACCGCCTATCTGGACCGCATCGACGCGCTGGTGGTGACCGGGGGCGCATTCGACGTTGACCCGGCGCTGTATGGCGACGGCGCGCGGCATGCCACGGTGACCTTGAAGGAAGGCCGCACCGCCGCAGAACTGGCGCTGGTGCAGGGCGCACTGGCGCGCAACATGCCGGTGCTGGGGATCTGCGGCGGGCAGCAATTGCTGGCCGTGGCCCTTGGCGGCACGCTGATCCAGCATATTCCGGACAGTGTGGCCGATGCCTTGCCGCACGAGCAGCCCAACCCGCGCCACGAGGCCGGGCACGACGTGACCGTGCAGCCCGGCACGCTGCTGCACCGCATTGTGGGGGAGACGACACTGGCGGTGAATTCGGCGCATCATCAGGCGGTGCGCCACCCCGGCCCGCGCGCGGTGGTGAACGCCGTGGCCCGCGATGGCGTGATCGAGGGCATCGAAGACCCGGCCTACCGCTTCTGCCTCGGCGTGCAATGGCACCCCGAGTTTCATATTTCTCAGGGCGACCGCCGCATCTTCGACGCCCTGATCGGAGCCTGCGCATGAACGCCACCCCGCAAGACGATGCCGCCGACGGCGATGGCGAACGCGGCGACCGCATCGCCAAATGGCTCGCCCATGCCGGGGTGGCCAGCCGCCGCGATGCCGAGAAACTGCTGGCCGAGGGCAAGGTGCGGCTGAACAACGCGGTGGTCACGCACCCCGCGACCTTCGTGACCGAGGGTGATCTGGTCACCGTGGGTGGCGTTCTGGTGGACCCGCCGGGCCGCACGCGGCTGTGGCGCTACCACAAGCCGGAAGGACTGGTGACCACGCACCGCGACGAAAAGGGGCGCACCACAGTGTTCGAGCGCCTGCCGCGCGGCCTGCCGCGCGTGGTCAGCGTCGGGCGGCTCGATCTGAACAGCGAGGGCCTGCTGCTGCTGACCAATGACGGCGCGCTGGCGCGGCGGCTGGAACTGCCGTCCAACGGCTGGATCCGCCGCTACCGCGTGCGCGTGTTCGGCACGCCCGACCCGGCACGGCTGGCCGATCTGGCACGCGGCGTGGTGGTGGACGGTGAACGCTACGGCCCCATCGAAGCCGGGCTGGACAGCAAGAAGGGCGACAACAGCTGGGTCACGGTTGCGCTGCGCGAGGGCCGCAACCGCGAGGTGCGCAAGGTGATGGCGCATCTGGGCTTGCAGGTGTCGCGCCTGATCCGCGTCGCCTACGGCCCGTTCCAGCTGGGCCTGCTGCCGCGCGGCGAGGTGGAAGAAGTGCCCGCCAAAGTGCTGCGCGAACAGGTTCCGGCGGAGAAGAAGTAGCCGGCGATGCGTATCGTCGCGGGCCAGTGGCGTGGCCGCAACCTGACCGCGCCGCCGGGGGCCACCACGCGGCCCACCGCCGACCGGGTGCGGCAGGCGCTGTTCGACATGCTGCTGCACGCGCCATGGGGCGGGCGGGAGGTGTTTGAGGGCGCTGCTGTGCTGGACGTGTTCGCAGGCACCGGGGCGCTGGGGCTGGAGGCGCTGTCACGCGGGGCGGCGCGGGCGAGTTTCATCGAGCGTGACCGCGCCGCATTGGCCGCCTTGCGCGCCAACATCACCGCCTGCCGTGCGGATGCCCAATGCAGCGTACTGGCCGCCGACGCGCTGCGGCCCCCTTCTGGCGCAGCCTGTGGCGTGGTGTTTCTCGACCCGCCCTATGGCGAGGACCTGCTGCCCCGCGCCGTGGCGGCGCTGTCCGCCGCCGGATGGATTGTGCCGGGCGCCTTGATCGTGGGCGAAATCGGGCGCGACGAAACCCTGCCCGAGTTGGGCGGCCTGCTCGCCGAACGTGCCCACGGGGCGGCGCGCATTGGCGTGTGGCGGGCGGTGTAGTCAGGCGTTCCAGACGATCCGCGTCGCACTCAGCGCCAGCTTGCCCGCGCGGAAGCTGTAGAACAGCAGGCCCAGACCGCCGGTGATGATGCACAGCAGCACCCAGCGGACGATGCGCATCACGTCGGCTTCCACATCGTAGTCGCACACCAGGCGCCCCACCGGCACGTCGTTCTCATCGACGATCACGGTGCTGTTCAGCAACATCTTGAAGAAATGCCCGCTGACCACGATCCAGCCGAGGCCAAGGGTGCAGGCCGAGATCAGCAGCCAGACAATGAAGTTCGGCCAGACCAGCCGCACATCCAGATCGCTGCGCAACTGTGTGCCCGGCGGAAGCATGCCCCCCTTCCCCGCAAGCCGCGCCGTCTCACTGCCCATTCTCTGCTTCCCCGAGGACCGTTCCCGCCAGCGGGCAAACTGGCATGGATTTGCGGCAATGCGCTGATCTGGATCAATCGGCGGACAAGCCGCTGCGTGACGTGTGCAGGCCGTCGCGTGAGATTATGACCAGTGTTCTGGTCATCGCCGGAGCGTACATGGTCACGGTCACACTGGCGCAGGCTAAAGCCCAACTGACCGCGCTGCTGGACAGGGTGGAGGATGGTGAAGATATCCTCGTCACCCGCCATGGCCGCAAGGTGGCGCATCTGCCGGCCGCCGCGCCAAGGATTACGCGGTTGCCAAGAGCTTTCTTGGCCAGCCGGAAACCGGCCTGCGGGCCTGCGGCGCCCTACATCTGGCCATCGCCAGCAACCACGGCGCGCAAGCCATCTACAGCTTCGACAAGACGTTGCTGAAGGCCGGGGCAGCCTTGGGCCTGCCGGTGAGTGAGGGGCCTTAACGCCGCCCGAACAGCTTCTCGATCTCCACCTTCGACAGTTTCAAAAACGTCGGGCGCCCGTGGCTGCACGTGGCCGCGCGCGGGGTGGCTTCCATCTGGCGCAGCAGCGCATCCATTTCCGGCGCGCCAAGCCGCCGCCCGGCGCGGATGCTGCCGTGGCAGGCCATGCGGGCGATCACGGCGTCCAGCTTGGCATCCAAAGCAGTGGCCTCGCCGGACTCGGCAAATTCCTCGGCCAGATCGCGCAGCAATCCGGCGGGGTCGGGCGCGCCCAGCGCGGCAGGCAGTGCGCGGACCAGCAGTGCACCGGGGCCGAAGGCTTCGATCTCCAGCCCGAGGCGGGCCAGGCCAGCAGTGTGGTCCAGCAGGCGGGCTACATCGGATTGCGGCAGATCAACCACCGCGGGCAGCAGCAAGGGCTGGGTTCGCACGCCGCCTGCCAGCGCCTGTTCGCGCAGCGCCTCATGCGTCAGCCGCTCATGGGCCGCGTGCTGATCCACCAGCACCAGACCGCCATCGGCGGCCACCGCGATGATGTAGGTATCCAGCACCTGCGCCACCGGCGCGCCGAGCGGGAATTCCGGGGCCGGTTGCGGCGCGGGGGCGGTGGCGAACGGGCCGTGATAGCGGTCGGGCAGCGGCAGCACGCGTGCGGCGGGGGCCGCAGCGAGCGGCAGGCTGGCTTCGGCGAACCCGGCGCGCGGGGCAGGCGGCACAAGCCGCAAGCCGGGGCGCGGCGGCGGGGCGAAGCGCGGGGCCAGGGCAGTGAGCCCTGCGCCGCCTGCCAGCGCGCGGCCGATGGCACCGATCACCAGTCCGCGCACGCCGTCCGGGTCGCGGAAGCGCACCTCGGCCTTGGCCGGATGCACGTTCACATCCAGTTCCTCGGGCGGCAGGTCGAGAAACAGCGCCACCACGCCGTGCCGCCCGGACGGGATCACGTCGCGATATGCCACCCGCACCGCCGTGCGCAGCGTAGGGTCGGCCACCGGGCGGCCATTGACCACCAGGGTCTGCGCCGCCGCCGTCGCGCGATTGACCAGGGGCGCGCAGGCAAAGCCAGACAGGCGCAGCAGCGCGCCGAAACTGGCCCGCTCACCGCTGACCGGCAGCAACGCCGCCGCCGCCTCCGGGCCGAGCAGGGCGGCGATGCGGGCTTCGCGGGATTGCGCGGGCAGGTCAAACGCCACGCGGCCATCGCGTTCGCAGCGGAACGCCACATCGGCGGCGGCCAGCGCCAGGCGGCGGATGGCGGCTTCCACCGCCTCGGCTTCCACGCGCGGGGATTTCAGGAACTTGCGCCGCGCCGGGGTGGCGAAGAACAGGTCGCGTACCACCACGCGGGTGCCGGGCGGGCCGGAGGCCGGGCCCACCGCACTCACCGCGCCGCCGTCCACGCTGATGGCGTGTGCGGCATCCGCCCCGTGCGGGCGCGACGTGATGGACAGCCGTGCCGCCGCCCCGATGCTCGGCAGCGCCTCTCCCCGGAAGCCCAAGGTGGCGATGCGGATCAGGTCGTCATCGGCCAGTTTGGACGTGGCATGACGCAGCACGCACAGCGCCAGTTCGCCGGCTGACATGCCCGCGCCGTCGTCGGAGACGTCAATGCGGGCGATGCCGCCGCCGTCGATGGCCACAGCGATGCGCCGCGCGCCCGCGTCCAGCGCGTTTTCCACCAGTTCGCGCGCGGCAGCGGCGGGGCGCTCGATCACCTCGCCCGCCGCGATGCGGTTGACGATGGTCTCCGGCAGCAGGCGGATGCGGGTCATGCCCGCACCCTATTCCCCGCGCAGCGCGCGGAACCGCCCGATCAGCGCCTCGGTAGAGCCGTCATGCGCGCCCGGCGTGGCCCCGGTGGACAATTCCGGCAGAATCCCGCCCGCCAGCACCTTGCCCAGTTCCACGCCCCATTGGTCGAAACTGTCGATGTTCCAGATGCAGCCCTGCGTGGCGACCTTGTGCTCGTACAGCGCGATCAGGCGGCCCAGCGCATAGGGCGTCAGTTCACGGAAGATGAGGGTGTTGGTGGGCCGGTCGCCGGTGAACACGCGGTGCGGGGCAATCTCGGCAATCTCCGCCTCGCTCGCCCCCTTGGCCCGCATCTCGGCCTCCACCTCGCCGCGCGTCTTGCCGCGCAGCAACGCCTCGGCTTGCGCCAGCGCATTGGCGATCAGGATGCGATGCGCCTCGGGCCGGTTGTGGTTGGGCACCGCGGCGAACACGAAATCCACCGGCACCGCCTGCGTGCCCTGATGCACCAGTTGCATGAAGCTGTGCTGCGCGTCGGTGCCCGGCTCACCGAACAGCACCGGGCAGGTGGCGTGCGAAACCGGCACGTCGTCAAGGCCAACCGACTTGCCGTTGCTTTCCATTTCCAGTTGTTGCAGGTAGGCCGGGAACCGCCGCAACCGCTCGTCATAGGCCAGCACCGCCTGCGTGCGCAGATCAAGCGCGTTCACATGCCAGATGCCTACCAGCGCCAATAGCACCGGCAGGTTTTCCGCGAACGGGGCGGTCTGGAAATGGATGTCCATCGCGCGGGCACCATCCAGAAAGCTCTGGAACGCCTCCCACCCGGCGGCCAGCGCCACCGGCAGGCCGATGGAGGACCACACCGAGTAGCGGCCACCCACCCAGTCGCGGAAGCCGAACACCCGGTCCGGCGCGATGCCAAATGCGGCGGTGGCTTTCAGGTTGGTGGACAGCGCGCCGAAATGCGCCCCCACCGCAGCCTCGCCCAACGCTGCGGCCAGCCACGCCCGCGCGGCGTGGGCGTTGGTCATCGTCTCCAGCGTGGTGAAGGTTTTTGACGCCACCAGCACCAGCGTGCGCGCCGGATCAAGCTCGCGGGCCAGCGCCTGAAACGCGTGGCCATCGACGTTCGACAGGAACCGCGCCCGCAGCTTGGGGCCATGCGCCAGCGTCAACGCCTCGGTAACCATGCGCGGGCCGAGATCGGAGCCGCCGATGCCGATATTCAGCACGGTATCGAAGGTCTGGCCGGTGGCACCGCGCACCGCGCCGCCCAGCACCTGTTCCACAAACGCCTGCATCCTGGCCCGCTCGGCGGCGGCGAGGCCCGAGGCATCGTCGATCCCGCCCGGCAGCGCCGCGCGCATCCCGGCATCGGCGTGCGAGCGCAGCGCCATGTGCATTGCCGCCCGGCCCTCGGTGGGGTTCACCACCTCACCCGCGAACAGGCGGTGGCGGAAATCCTGCAATCCGGCGGCGTTGGCCAGTTCGAGCAGGGCCGTCAAGGCATGTGCGTCGATGGAGGATTTCGAGAAATCCAGCGTCAGATCCTCGAAACTGGCCGAGAATCGGCTGGCGCGCGCCGGGCCGGCGGCGAACAGCGCGCGGATGTGGCGGGAGTGGGGGCGGGCGGCCAAGTCCGCAAGGCGCGTCCAGGCCGCGTGCAGGGTCTGATCGGAGGTCATGCCGCAAGACTACCGCAAACCGCGCGGCGCGTCAGGCGCAGGCGTGGCGGTTATTCGAACAGCGAGGTCAGCCAGCCGCGCTGCTTTTTCACCACCGGGGTGTTGCCGGTATCCACCGGTTTGCCAAGCGCCGCGTTGGTGTTCAGCCGGTCGGCTTCCTTGGCCGGGTCCACCACCGGCACCGCCGGGTCCGTCCTGGTCCACGAGGTCAGACGATCGGTCAGCGACTGCGTGGACGGGTCGACCTTGCCTTCGGCCGACACCTGCGCGCGGATGTCCGCTGGCGGCGTGGGGCCGGCGGCCTTGACCAGCGCATCCTGTCCGGCGCTGGTGGCGCCGCCCGGAGTTTGCAGCACCATGCCGGGGGCCAGCGTCGCCTCGGGGCTTTTCGACGCGGCAGCTTCCTGCGGGCGCGGCGCGCCGGGCTGCGGCCGGGGCAGCGTCATCTCCGGCGGCATCGACAGCGGGGCGCGCGTGGTCACGCTGAATTCGTCGGGCGAGGTCTTGCTCAATCCGAGACTGCGCGACAGCGAGTCGTTGCCGCCACACCCGGCGAGCGCGAGAAGGCCTGCGCCCAGAGCGAAACGGGTCAGCGGCGCGAGGCGCAAGTGCGATGACATCTGCATGGACCAGTCCTTAGCTTTGCCCGTCCGCCCCGGCAAGGCCGCGCCCGGACGGCGGGGTGCGCATCCCGTCGAGCAACAGCGCGGCCACACCGCACACGATCGCGGCATCGGCGACATTGAACACATACCATGACCAACCCCAGGCATGCGCGTGAATGAAATCCACGACAGCCCCGAAACGCAGCCGGTCGATCACGTTGCCAACGGCCCCGCCCGCGATGCCGCCCAGCGCCACCGCCACCAGCCGCCGCTGCGCCTTGCGCAGCCAGATGCCCAGCGCCACCACCACCACCAAGGCGCCCGCCACCAGGATCGGGCCGCCCCACACGCCCAGCGTGTTCAGCAGCCCGAAGGTGACGCCCCGGTTCCACACCATGGTGAAGTTCAGCACCGGCAGGATCGCGACCGTGCCCAGCGCCTCCAGATCCAGCACGTCGCGCACCCACCACTTGCTGGCCTGATCGGCGGCCAGCACCAGCGCGGCGGCGGCCAGCCCGAGCGCGGTATGGCGGGCGCTGGTCACGCCGCCTTGCACACCAGGCCGGAGTCCACCGCATCGGCACAGCGCAGGCACAGCGTTGGGTGTGCCGCCGTGTGGCCCACCTCCGGCAGCACCTTCCAGCAGCGGGCGCATTTCTCGCCCCCGGCACGCGCGAAGGCGATGGCCACGCCCGGCATGTCCGGATGCTGGAACGCACCCTCCGGCGCGGGCGTGGTGACGACGGTCAGGGACGAGACGATGGCCAGTTCCGCCCAGTCTTCACCGCTCAGCAAGCCGCTGTGATCGGCTGAAAGATGCAGCACGGGAGCGGCCTGCAATGAGGCACCGATGGTGCCATCCGCGCGGGCGCGTTCCAGACAGGCGGTGACGCCACGGCGGATGTCGCGAACGGTGTCCCACTTCGCCGCCAGTTCATCGTCGCGCCAGCGGGCCGGCACATCGGCAAAATCCTGCAGATGCACACAGGCCGCTTCACCGAAGCGTGCCATCCACGCCTCATCGGCGGTGAACACCAGCACCGGGGCCAGCCACGTGGTCAGGCAGCGCTGCACATGGTCCAGCACGGTGCGCGCGGCGCGGCGGCGGATGCTGTCCGGCCGGTCGCAATACAGCGCGTCCTTGCGGATATCGAAGTAGAACGCCGACAGATCCGCCGCGCAGAACGCGTTGATGGCCGGATACACGCCGGTCCATTCATAGGTTTCCACCGCGCTGCGGATCCTGGCGTCGAGTTCGTACAGCCGGTGCAGCACCCAGCGTTCCAGATCCGGCATCTCGGCTTCCGGCAGATGCTCGGCGGGGGTGAACCCGTCCAGACTGCCCAGCAGCCAGCGCAGCGTGTTGCGCAGGCGGCGGTAAGATTCGGCGGTCTGCTTGAGGATTTCCGGGCCGATGCGCTGGTCTTCGGTGGCGTCCGCACTCATCACCCACAGGCGCAGGATATCAGCGCCGTACTGCTTTTCCACTTCCTGCGGGGCGACCGTGTTGCCCAAAGACTTGGACATCTTGCGGCCCTGCTCATCGAGCGTGAAGCCGTGGGTCAGCACCGCCTTGAACGGGGCCACGCCGCGCGTGCCGGCCGATTCCAGCAGCGAGGAATGGAACCAGCCGCGATGCTGGTCCGAGCCTTCCAGATAAAGGTCAGCGGGCCACTGCATGCCCCGCTCTTCCAGCACGAAGGCGTGGGTCGAGCCGCTCTCGAACCACACATCCACGATGTCCATCACCTGCTCGTAGCCGTCCGGGTTGCGGCCCTCACCGAGGAAGCGCGACGGCGGCGAGGCGTACCACGCATCCGCCCCTTCCTCCCGGAAGGCGGCCACCACGCGGTCCACCACGGCGGCGTCGCGCAACGGCTCGCCGGTCATGCGGTCCACGAACACCGGAATCGGGACGCCCCACGCGCGCTGGCGGCTGATGCACCAGTCGGGCCGCGCCTCGATCATGCTGCGCAGGCGGGTGCGGCCGCGCGCGGGCACGAAATCGGTGTCGTCGATGGCCTGCAACGCGGCGGCGCGGATCTGGCCCTCGCCGTCCATGCGGATGAACCATTGCGGGGTGGCGCGGAAGATCAGCGGCGCTTTCGAGCGCCAGCTATGCGGGTAGGAGTGCAACAGCTTGCCACGTGCGAGAAGCCCGCCCGCGGCCTGCAACGCGGCGCACACCGGGTCGGCGGCCTTGTACACGTGCACGCCCGCGAACAGCGGCACCCACGGGTTATAGGTGCCATCCGGCCCCACCGTGTCCGGCACTTCCAGCCCGTGCGTGCGCCCGGTGATGAAGTCTTCCTCACCATGGCCGGGCGCGGTGTGGACGAAGCCGGTGCCCTGCTCGGTGGTGACATACTCGGCGGGCAGCATCGGCACGTCGAAGTCATAGCCCTGCCCGCGCAGCGGATGCGCGCAGACCATGCCCGCCAGATCGCTGCCCTTGACCAGTTTCAGCACGTGATGCGTGGCGATCCCCGCCTCGGCACAGACCTGCGGCAGCAGCGCGAGGGCGGCCAGAAACACCTCGCCATGCCGGGCCAGACTGCCCTCGGCGGCGCTGTCCACGCGCACCACGGCGTAGTCGATCTCCGCCCCATAGGCGATGGCGCGGTTGCCGGGCATGGTCCACGGCGTGGTGGTCCAGATCACCACGGAAGCCCCGGCCAGATCGGCATCATTGGTGGCAACAACCGGGAAGCGCACGAACACCGTGGTGCTGGTGTGGTCGTGGTATTCAATTTCCGCTTCGGCCAGTGCCGTCTTTTCCACCGGGCTCCACATCACCGGCCGCAGCCCGCGATACAGGCCGCCGTTCAGCAGGAACTTGCCGATTTCCCCGGCGATGGCGGCCTCGGAGGGCAGGTCCATCGTGGCATAGCGATGTTCCCAGTCGCCCAGCACGCCGAGGCGGGAGAATTCCTTCATCTGCACGCCCAGCCAGTGCTGCGCGTACTCGCGGCACTCGCGGCGGAAATCCAGAATGGGGACGGCGTCCTTGTCCTTGCCGGCCTTGCGGTATTGCTCCTCGATCTTCCACTCGATCGGCAGGCCGTGGCAGTCCCAGCCCGGCACGTAGTCGGCATCGTAGCCACCCATCTGCCGGGCGCGGTTGACCACGTCCTTCAGGATCTTGTTCAGCGCCGTGCCGATATGGATGTTGCCGTTGGCGTAGGGCGGGCCGTCATGCAGGATGAATTTCTTCCGCCCGCGCGAGTTTTCCCGCAGCGTCTGCCACAGCTTCAGCTTCGCCCAGCGCTCCAGCAGCAGGGGCTCTTTCTTCGGCAGGTCGCCGCGCATCGGGAACGGGGTGGCCGGCAGGAAGACGGTGTCGCGGTAGTCGCGTGTATCGCTCATGTAACTCTCGGCGGCAAAGGCCGCGAAACTGGGCGGGCGGAAGCGGCCCGGAAAAAGCGCGGGACTATGGTAAGGCGGGGGGGTCGAGGTCAAGCGTTGCGCATAGCAACCGAAACGGACCAGACTAACCGGACTTGGTCCACCGGGGGCCGCCATGCGCACCGTGAACATGCACGAAGCCAAGACCCATCTGTCGCGCCTTGTCGAAGCGGCGGCGAACGGCGAGCCGTTCGTGATCGCACGCGCGGGCAAGCTGCTGGTGAAGGTGGTGGCGTTAGACGCAGATGCGCAGACGCGCGCGCCCCGCCGCATCGGTGGATTGGCCGGACTTTACGGTCAACCCGCTGGCGCTGCGCAACAAGCTGCTGGAGGACGATTACGAGGAGCTGGCAGTGAACGGCAATCACGCCCTCGCCGCCGCCGATCTGCCACGGCTGCACCGCGACCCGTTCGACCGGCTCCTGTTGGCGCAGGCCAAGGCTGAACGGCTCACGCTGTTGACCACTGATGCCACCTTGGCGCGCTACCCCGGCCCGATCATTCTCGTCTGACGTCAATCTTCCAGCAACTCGCGCGCCCGCGCCGCATCCGCCCCAATCGCCGCCTTCAGTTCATCAAGCCCGGAAAACCGCCGCTCCCCGCGCAGGAACGCGTGCAGCGAAACCGCGAGTTCCTGCCCGTACAGATCGCCGGACCAGTCGAACAGGTTCACTTCCAGCCGGCTTTCCGGCCCGGAATTCACCGTGGGCCGGCGCCCGATATTGGCCACGCCCGGCACCACGCCGCCATCCGGCAGCCGCACCGTCACCGCATACACGCCGCGCGCGGGTTCCAGATGGCGGCCGAGCGCGATGTTGGCGGTGGGGAAGCCGATGGTGCGGCCGCGCTTGTCGCCATGCGCCACCACCCCGGCAATCGCCCATGGGCGGCCGAGTTCGCCCGCCGCGCGTTCCGGGTAGCCGTCCTGCAACAGGCGGCGGATGCGGCTGGAGGAAATCGGGCCACCCGCGTCGCTCAGCACCGGGGCGGCGGTCACGCCGATGCCCAGCGCCTCGGCGCGCGCAGCCAGGAATGCGGTGCCGCCGCCGCGCCGGTGGCCGAAGGCGAAATCCGGGCCGGTCACCACATGCCGTGCATCGAGCCCCGCGTGCAGCACCTCGGCCACGAAGGCCTCGGCGGTCATCAGGCTGAAGGCGGCGTCGAACGGCAACTCGTACACGTATTGCACGCCCAGCGCGCCCAGGGCTGCGGCGCGGGCGGCGGACAGGGTCAGGCGGAACGGCGGGTCATCCGGGCGGAAATGCTCGCGCGGATGCGGCTCGAAGGTCAGCACCGCCAGGGGCAGGCCGGGCCGCGCCGCATGGGCGGTGCGCAGCACATGGGCGTGGCCCAGATGCACGCCGTCGAAATTGCCCAGCGCCACGCAGGCGCCGCGCGCAGCGGCGGGCAGGTTGCGCCAGTCGCGCAGAACGGTGGGGGTCGTGCTCATCCCTGCGTTGTCGCCAAGCCGGGGCCGCGCGTCCAGCCCCTTGCGCAAGCGGCGGCACGGGGGACAACGTGGCGGTCTGCAAGGGGGAAACCAACGCCATGATGTCCGACGAAAACGTCCACGCCGCCGCCAGGCTGCTGCTGCACGCCCGCCACGATCCGGCGCATCGTCTGGCGGCACTGCCGGACCATATGGCGCCCGAGGACATGGAGGCCAGCCTCGCCATTCAGGCGGCCGCAGCCGAGCATGTGTCCATCGGCGGCTGGAAAGTGGGCAAGCTCAGCAAGACCGAGTTCTTCTGCGCGCCGATGCCCGCGCACGGCATCCACGCCAGCGGGGCCAATCTGGGCCACGGCGTCTATCGCGGCATCGAGGCCGAAGTGGCGTTCCGCATCGGCCACAGCCTTCCGCCGCGCGATCATGACTACACGCGCGAAGAAGTGATTGCCGCGATGGCCACCGCGCATCCGGCGATCGAACTGCTGGAATCCGCCTTCGTGGACCCCGATGTGGTGCCGCGCCTGAGCAACATTGCCGATTCCATGCTGCATGGCGGCTTCATCCACGGGCCGGGGCTGGCCGCGTGGCATTTGCTGGATTTCCCGAACACCACGGTCACCCAGAGCATCAGCGGCCTGCCCGACATGCAGCGCACCGGCAACCCGGCGGGTGACATGGTCACGCTGGTCGAGTGGCTGGCCAATGTGGGCAGCATCTGGGCGGGCGGGCTGCGCCACGGCCAGTGGGTGACCTGCGGATCGTGGACCGGCAAGACCCCGGCCCCGGCCGGCGCGCGGGTGGTGGTGTCATTCCCCGGCCTTGGCTTCGCCGAGGCGCATTACACCGCCTGACGCCTCACCGCGCGGCAGGCATCGGCAAACGCCATGCCTGCCATGCTGCCGCTGCGGGACCGTGCGATTTGCCGGTGCGCGGCGGCGGCGGCGCGGATAAGGGCTGCGCGGACAGAACAGTCTGGGCAGAACGGCGATGGAATTGAGCGGACAGATCGCGCTGGTCACCGGTGCCAGCCGGGGCATCGGCGCAGCGGCGGCAGTGGAACTGGCCCGGCGCGGCGCGCATGTGGTCATCACCGCGCGCACCGAAGGCGGGCTGGCGGAAACCGATGATGCGATCCGTGCCGCTGGCGGCAGCGCCACGCTGCTGCCGCTCGACTTGCAGGCACCGGGCAATCTGGAAGCGATCGGCCCGAGCCTGTACCAGCGCTTCGGGCGGCTGGACATCCTGCTGGGCAATGCGGGCACGCTGGGTGTGCTGACCCCGGTGCCGCATATTCTGCTGGAAGACTGGGCGGAGGCGCTGGCGGTGAACGTGAGTGCGCCGCTGCGCCTGATCCGCAGTTGCGCACCGCTGCTGCTGGCAGCGCCTGCGGGGCGGGCGGTGTTTGTCACCACCGGGCAGGTCGCGCGCCCGGCGGCCTATTGGGGCACCTATGGCGCCACCAAGGCGGCGCTGGAGCATCTGGTGCTGGCATGGGCCGAGGAAACCCGTACATCACGGCTGCGGGTGAACCTGTTCGACCCCGGCGTGGTGGCCACCAAGCTGCGCGCGGCGGCGATGCCGGGCGAAGACCCGGCACCATTGCCCAAGCCCGCCGGCGTCGCCCCCGAGCTGGCCGATCTGTGCGGCCCGGCGGAAACCCGGCATGGCGCGGTGGTGCGCCACGCCGGGTAGCGTTGCCGTCAGTGGCGGGTATGGTCCGGCGCATGTTCCAGCTTGGAATCATGCGGCAGGATCAGCACCACCACCATCGCAACCAGTGACAGACCACCGATCAGCAGCAGGCCGCCATTGAAGCTGCCGGTGAGGTCCTTGATCCAGCCCATCGCCGAGGGGCCCACGAAGCCGGACAAATTGCCCAGCGAGTTGATCATGGCAATGCCCGCCGCCGCCGCCGGGCCGGACAGGAAGGCTGCGGGCAGCGTCCAGAACACCGGCAAGGTTGCGAACACGCCGAAGCCCGCGATGCTGAACGCCGTCATTTTCAGCAGCGGATCGTCGATCAGACCCGCCACGATGATCATGATGCCCGCCACCGCCAGCGGAATGGCGGCATGGACCTTGCGTTCCATCTTGCGGTCAGACCGGCGGCCCCACACCACCATGCCGATGGCGCCGATCACGTAGGGGATGGCGGTGATCAGGCCGATTTGCAGCTTTGTCAGGTCACCGAAGCCCTTGATGATCTGCGGCAGCCAGAACCCGGTGCCGTAATTGGTGGCCACCGCGCCGAAATAGATCAGCGACAGCGCCAGAATCCGCCATGACAGGATGGCGATGAACCCGGCCACGATCAGCACCACGCCTTGCAGGATCACGCCCTGCAACACGTTGGTCTGCACCTGCGCCGCGATCACCACGGCGGCCACCAGCACAATCGCGCGCACCACCGTCAGCACCATGCCCTCGGCAGCGCGGTCCTCGGCGCGGCCGAACAGCACCATCGCCACGCCCAGCACCGCGAACGGCACCAGCGCCAGCGGACCGGCCAGCATTGAGGCATAGGCCGACAGGCCCGCGCCGATGGCCACCACGGTGAGCGCAAGGCCGGGATTGTCGATCAGCGTGCGGCCAAGACCATGCCCAGCCAGCGCGTTCTTCTCACGATGGGCTTCCTCGGCCTTCAGGCGGCTGACCAGCCAGCGCCGCTCATCATCGGCCAGCCACTTCGCGTCACTCGGCTTGTCGGTCAGGTAGAAGAACACCACCACCGACAGGATGATCGCGGGCAGCGCCTCGACAATGAACATCCACTGCCAGCCCTTGAAGCCGGAAATGCCGTCCAGATACAGCAGCATGCTGGACACCGGCGCGCCGATGACGCTGGAGGCCGGGATGGCGGCCATGAACCAGCCGACGATGCGGCCGCGATAGATCGACGGGAACCACAGCGTCAGAAAGAAGATGATGCCGGGGAAGAATCCGGCTTCGGCGATGCCCAGCAGCACGCGCAGCACGTAAAACCCGGTCTCGCCGCCGATGAACGCTGTCGCCCCCGAGATGATGCCCCAGGTGAGCATGATGCGGGCAATCCATTTGCTGGCGCCGAAGCGGTGCAGCAGCAGGTTGGACGGCACCTCGAAGAAGAAATACGCGATGAAGAAAATGCCGGAGCCGAGGCCGAAGGCGCTGGCCGTCAGGCCCAGATCATCACGCATGGTCAGACCGGCGAACCCCACGTTCACACGGTCCAGATACGCGACAAAGTAACACAAGATCAGAAACGGAACGAGTCGTTTCGTAACCTTGGACATTGTCCGTTGTTCAAGCTCGCCCATCATCCCCCCTGCGGCCGCTCAATGCGGCCGGTCCTGTTGGGGACAGCCTTGCAAGGCGTGGCGCGATTGACAAGCGCGGGCGTGAACCGGCGGTAATGTATCCTGTGGCGCCGCTGTTGCACCACATGGCAGCCGTCCCGGAATTACGCCGTTTCAAGTGCCTTGGCCGGAACCTGCACTGCGCCGATCGGCGCGGCCTGCACCGGCGGCGGCCGGTAGCTGCGCTGCACCGGAAACGGTGGCGGCCCGGCCTGCGGCACCGGCCGCGCCGCCTCCCGCGCCACCGCGTCATCAATGCCGCGCCATAGCAGCAAGGGATCAGGCACCGAGGTGTCACGCATGGGCCGCCTCCTGTCACCCGGACAGGATGGCGGCTTGGCTATTTCTCAAACGTTAAACGCGGCGCGGGATCAGTCCTTGTCGTCGGCGTACGGGTTGGTGGTGCCGCGGAACTGCAGGCGGATGGGCGTGCCCGGCAGATCGAACTGCTCCCGCAGGCCGTTCACCAGATAGCGCTGGTAGTCCTCCGGCGTCTGTTCGGCGCGGGTGCCGAAGATGATGAAGGTGGGCGGGCGGGCCTTGGCCTGCGTGACATAGCGCAGCTTCAGCCGCTTGCCGCTGACCAGCGGTGGCTGGTGCTTGTCCAGCATGTGTTCAAACCAGCGGTTCAGCGCCGAGGTGCCCACGCGGCGGTTCCACACCTCATGCACCTGCCGCACGGCGGGCAGCAACTTGTCCACGCCCTGCCCGGTCAGCGCCGACAGCGTGACGATCTGGATGCCCTTCATCTGCGCCAGACTGGTTTCCAGCCGGTCGGAAATCGCGCGCCGCGCCGCAGTGCGGTCGGCCACCGCGTCCCACTTGTTCAGCACCAGCAGGCAGGCGCGGCCTTCACGCTCCACCAGACGGGCGATCTGCAAATCCTGATCGTGAATGCCCTCAGCGGCATCCACGGCCAGAATCACCACCTCGGCCATTTTCAGCGCGCCCAGCGTGGCACCGACGGACATTTTCTCCAGCGGTTCTTCCACACGGGCGCGCTTGCGCAAGCCCGCCGTGTCGATCAGTTCAATCTCGGTGCCGTCGGTGTCCACCAAGCGCACGGCCACCGCATCGCGGGTCAGGCCCGGTTCCGGGCCGGTGATCATCCGCTCCTCACCCAGCAGGCGGTTCAGCAGTGTGGATTTTCCGGCGTTGGGGCGGCCGACGATGGCCAATTGCAGCGGTTTGTCGGCGTGCTCAGCCGACTCCTCCGCCGGTTCGGGCACCCGGTCGGCGATCTCGGCCATCAGGCTGGCCAGACCTTCGCCATGTTCCGCCGACACCGGCACCGGCTCGCCCAACCCCAGCGACCATGCCTCCAGCGCAGCATTGGACCCGCTGCGGCCCTCGGCCTTGTTGGCGATCAGCAGCACCGGCTTGCCCTGGCGGCGCAGCCACGCGGCGAAATGCTCGTCGGCGGGTGTCACACCCGCGCGCGCGTCGATCACGAACAGCACCAGATCGGCCTGCGAGACGGCCATTTCGCTGGATTGGCGCATCCGGCCATACAGGGAGTCGGGGGCCGATTCCTCCAGCCCGGCGGTATCGACCAGCCGCACCAGCCGCCCGCGCAGCATCGCCTCGGCGTCCTTGCGGTCGCGGGTCACGCCGGGCGTGTCATCGACCAGCGCGGCACGCCGCCCGGCGAGCTTGTTGAACAGGGTGGATTTGCCGACGTTGGGCCGGCCGGCGATGACAACTGTTGGGAGCATGGCGGTTTCTAGCCCAAATTCGCGCCGCCGGTGTGTGCGATTTTGGACTAGCGCATCGCCTGCAACGTGCCGTCCTCGTGCAGCAGCAGCAGCGTGCCCGCCACCACGACCGGCGGAATGGAGACCGCACCTTTCAGATCCTGCCGCCCGACAATCTGTCCGTTGACCGGATTGATGGTCAGCGCCTGCGCGGTGCTGCCCGCCACGATCAGCCTGCCACTGGCCATCACCGGGCCGGTCCAGCGGATCGGGTCCCACTGCTTCACCTCATCGCCCCAATGCGGCAACTGGGTGATCCAGGCAATCGCGCCGTCACCGGCGTTCATCGCCACCAGTTTCTGCTCGTCTGACACCAGATAGACCCACTCACCCACCACCAGCGGCGCTTCCTGGGCGGCGATATCGCGGCTCCACAGCCTGCGGCCGGTGCGCAGGTCCACCGAGACGACCTGCCCGCCCAGACCCGCCGCATATACCCGCCCGTTGGCGATGACCGGCAAGCCCCGGATCGGTGACAGATCCACCAGTGAGGTGCCGCCCCGAATCGAGCCGAGGCTTTCGGTCCACAGCACCGCGCCGCCCGTCGTGCGCAGGCAGGCCAGATCGCCGGCACCGAACCCGGCCACGAGCAGACCCGCGTCATACGCGGGCGAAGGCAGGCCAAGCAGCGTCGTCTCGGTCGCGGTTGACTGGTAGGCCCACTGCTTTGCGCCATCTGCCTGCGCGTACACGGCCAGCTGGGCATCCAGCGTGGGCACGTACACATTGCCGTCGCCCACGGTGGGTGCTGCCCGTGCGGCGGAAGGCAAGCCTTTCCGCCACAGGATCTTGCCGCCCGCAGGGTCAAGGCACAGAATTTCGCCATAGCCGGTGGAGGCATAGAGCTTGCCACCGTCCAGACACACGCCGCCGCCGATATTGGTGCTTTCCAGATTGGCCGGCTGGGTCGAGACCCGCCAGATCCGCGCCCCGGTCTTCAGGTCAAGCGCGGTGATCTGACCGTCCGTGTCCATGGTATAGACACGCCCGCCCGCCGACACCGGGCGGGCCGTCAGCTTCTCCCGATAGCCGCCGCCGGTGCCAATATTGGCGGACCAGATGGTGGCCAGCCGGTCACCGGCGGCCTGATTGCCCATCACATGCGCCGGGTTGCCGCCCGGCTGCGGCAGATCGGCATTGGCCACCGCATCCGGCACCGTCACCGGACGGCCGGCGGGGTTGTCCACCACGAGACCACGCTTGTCGGGCAGCACCGGATAGCGCTTGCCGGGCAGCGGCGTCTTGCGCGCGCCGCCGAACCAGTCGTCAAACGTGTTGCAACCGCCGGCCGCCAGAGGCAGCAGCAGCGCGGCGCGGCGGGACAGCGTGCGGGGTGGCATACTAGCTGCCCAGCCGCGACAGCAGACCGTTGGCACGCGAGCGCACCCCGGCCGGTGCAGTGACATCTTGCGCAAGCTGTTTCAGCACGTCGCGCGCAGCCTCGGTCTTGCCCAGCCGCAGCGACAGCATGGCCTGCGCTTCCTCGGCCATCGCATGCCACGGGTTTTCGGGCGAAGCGAGCGGTTGCAGCCGCGCCGTCACCACGGCGGGGTCGGCGACGTCCAGTTGGTGCAGCGCCCATTGCAGGTTCGCCAGATCGCGCAGCACGCGGTCCGCCCCGCCATCCGCCCCCACCCGGTCCCACAATTCCGAGGCACCTGCCAGATCGCCCGCATCGGCCTTCAGTTCCGCTTCGCGCAGCAGCGACAGCGTGCGGTAGCCACCGCTGGCCTTGGCAGCCACAGCGGCAAATTCGGCCTGCGCGGCCTGCTTGCCGGCCCCCTTGGTTTTGTCGGCGGTGTTCATCGCCGCCAGATAGCTGTCAGCCAAGGCAGCGCGCTGCTTGGCGTCGTACCACTGCCAGGCTTGCCAACCGCCTGCGCCCGCCACCACCACCACCGCGGCGGCGATGAGCACGCCGCCATACTTCTTGAGCAGGCTGGCGGCGCGGTCGGCGCGGAGTTCTTCGTCAACCTCGTCGAAAATATCGGGCACGGGCGTCCTCATGCAGGCGTTCGCGCAGCGGGGCGGGCGCGAATGGCGGGCGGACCATAGCGGCGGGCGCGGCGCGCGGCAAACATGCAGCGCCATGCAGCCCAGCCTTGCGCGCCGGATCGCAAATGCCAATTGGTCGCAGCAACAGGTTTGGCGATAGTGCCGGCACCGCAGCGGAGCCTCGCCATGCAGAAATACGCCGGCCCCCAAACCCCGGCCGCTGCCGAAGGCGCCGTGATCATCGTGCTGCTGGGCCTGTCGGTGTCGCACATGCTCAACGACACCATGCAGTCACTGCTGCCCGCGCTGTACCCGATGCTGAAAGACGGGCTGGCACTCAGCTACGGGCAGATCGGGCTGATCACGCTGGCATTTCAGTTGACCGCGTCGTTGCTGCAACCGCTGGTCGGCATCGTCACCGACAAGAAGCCGATGCCGTATTCGCTGGCGGTGGGCATGGCGTTCACGCTGGTGGGCCTGCTGCTGCTGTCGCAGGCAGGCAGTTTCGCCGCTGTGCTGGTGGCCGCAGCCACCATCGGCATGGGGTCATCCATCTTCCACCCGGAAGCCTCGCGCATGGCGCGCTACGCCTCGGGCGGGCGGCATGGGCTGGCGCAATCGCTGTTTCAGGTGGGCGGCAATGCCGGCTCCGCACTCGGGCCGCTGCTGGCCGCGTTCATCGTGGTGCCGGGCGGGCAGGGCAGTGTGGCGTATTTCACGGTGATCGCGCTGGCGGGCATGGCGATTCTGGGCAGTGTCGGGCGCTGGTATGTGCAGCGGCAGGCCACGCGGCCGAAATCCAGGCGCGCCGCGCAGCCGATGCACAACCTGTCGCAGACCCGGGTGATCGTCTCGATCGGGATCCTGATCGCGCTGATGTTCTCGAAGTTCTTCTACCTCGCCAGCATCAGCAGCTACTTCACCTTCTACCTGATCCACCATTTCGGCGTGCCGGTGCAGTCCGCCCAGCTGGACCTGTTCGTGTTTCTGGCCGCCACCGCCGTGGGCACGTTCTTCGGCGGGCCGCTTGGCGACAAGTTCGGGCGCAAATACATCATCTGGGCGTCGATTCTGGGCGTGCTGCCGTTCACGCTGGTGCTGCCCTATGCGGGCCTGACCTGGACCGTGATTCTGGCGGTGCCGATCGGGCTGATCCTGTCGAGCGCGTTTTCGATCATTGTCGTCTACGCGCAGGAACTGGTGCCGGGGAAGGTGGGCACGATTTCCGGCCTGTTCTTCGGGCTGGCCTTCGGCATGGGTGGCTTGGGCGCGGCGGTGCTGGGCGAACTGGCCGATCTGACCAGCATCGAGACGGTGTACCGGGTCTGCGCCTTCCTGCCCGCCATCGGCCTGCTGACAGCGTTCCTGCCGAACATCGAGCGGCCGCGCGCCGCCTGATCAGGTCAGGTGCCGCGCGATCTCGGCCGCCATCTGCGCGGGAGGTTGATCTGCGCGCACCGGGGCGATGAAGCGGCCGGAGGTGTCCATCAGATACAGGATGGAACTGTGGTCCACCGTGTAGTCGCCGCCCGGCTTGGCCGGTTTGTTGAGCATGAAATACACCCGGTATTCCCGCGCCACGGCGGCAATCTGCTCCGGCGTGCCGGACAGCCCGAGGATGCGCGGGCTGAACGCAGCGGTGTACTCGCCCACCACGTTCGGCGTGTCACGCGCCGGGTCCACCGTGATGAACAGCGGCTGCACCCTGTCCGCCTTGGGCCCGAGAATTTCCAGCGCCGCCGCCACGTCGTTCAGCGTGGTGGGGCAGACATCCGGGCAGAACGTGTAGCCGAAATACACCAGCAGATAGCGCCCGCGCAGGTCGCGGTCGGTGACGGTCTGGCCCGCGCCGTTGGTGAGTGTGAACGGCCCGCCGATGCCACCGGGCTGAGACTCACCGAACGAGCCGTTCAGATACAGCCACGCACCGCCGCCGATGCCAGCTACAACCAACACGGCCACCACCGGCAACGCCGTTCTGAAGAATTTCGATGTCATGCCGTCAGCCTCCTCGGCTGGCAGGGACAGGGCGCGCTCAGCGTCCCCAAGTCCCTCGCGATGGTGGAGCTGAGCGGGATCGAACCGCTGACCTCCTGAATGCCATTCAGGCGCTCTCCCAACTGAGCTACAGCCCCACGGTATCGCGTCTGCCGTGCGGGAGGCGCGATATAGCCTCCCCACCCTGACAGGATCAAGACCCCGAATCACATGAACACCCCCGGAAAATCGACCCCAGCCCTGAAGCCGTGGCGGCCTGCCAGTGAGGCAGAGGCCACCGGGACACCGGCGCTGTTTCTGGAGTGGGGGCGGGCCACCGGCGCGCTGCCGCCTGCGGTGGATTGCCCTGCGGCGCTGCAAACATGGCGCCTGGCCGATCCGGCAGGCTGCGCGGAGGCCGCAGCGCGATTCGCCGGATTACGGCCCACCGAGACGGTGATTGGCAACCTGCTACGCCATGACGGCGCGCGGGCAGCGCTGCGAATGCGGGATGCGGCAGGCGCATACCAGACCCTGAGCTTTGCCGATCTGCGCCGCAGCCTGCCCGGCGTCGTCGCGGCAGCGCTGGCGGGGCTGGACTGGCCCGCGCTCACCCAACTCGCACTCAGCCACTTGCTGGTGGCCGACACGCGGCCGGATGACGTGCTGCACTGGATGGGGCCACCCGATGCGGCATGGCCGCTGGGGGCATGGATCGTGGGCGCCTGCGTGGTGCCGGGCGGACCGGAAGTGGCGGGCGCGCGGGTGTATCACCGCGCGCCCGAGGCGACTCAGGCGGCCAGACGCACCTGAAACGCGGCTTCGGTCTTGCTGCGGATTTCGTCCACGGTCACATCCGGTGCCAGTTCGGTCAGCGCCAGACCTTCGGCGGTGATTTCAAACACGCCCAGATCGGTGATGACCACGTTCACCACCTTGGTGCCCGTCAGCGGCAGGTTGCAGCGGTGCAGCAGCTTGGGCTTGCCACCCGCCGTGTGCTCCATCAGCACCACCACGCGGCGCACCCCGGCCACGAGGTCCATCGCCCCGCCCATGCCCTTGACCATCTTGCCCGGGATCATCCAGTTGGCCAGATCGCCGTGCTCGGAGACCTGCAAGGCCCCCAGAATGGTCAGGTCGATATGCCCGCCGCGCACCATGGCAAAGCTGGTGGCACTGTCGAAAAAGCTGGTGGTGGGCAGTTCGGTGACGGTCTGCTTGCCGGCATTGATCAGGTCGGGGTCCTCGTCACCCTCGAACGGGAACGGGCCCATGCCCATCATGCCGTTCTCGCTGTGCAACTGGATGCTCATCCCCTCGGGGATGTAGTTGGCCACCAGCGTCGGAATGCCGATGCCGAGATTGACGTAATATCCGTCCTGCAGTTCACGGGCGGCGCGGGCCGCCATGTCGTCGCGGGTCCAGGGCATGCTGGCGTCTCCCTAATTTACGCGCGCTTGCGCACGGTGCGCTGCTCGATGCGCTTGTGGACATTGACCAAGGGCACCAGCCGTTTGACGAACACGCCGGGGGTGATGATGTGGTCCGGGTCGATCTCACCCGGATCGACCATGATCTCCACTTCCGCCACGGTCACGGCGGCGGCGGTGGCCATGATCGGGTTAAAGTTCCGCGCGGTCTTGCGATAGACCAGATTGCCTTCGGTATCGGCCTTCCACGCATGCACCACGGCCAGATCGGCGCGCAGGCCGCGCTCCATCACGTAGTCCACGCCGTCGAAATTGCGCACTTCCTTGCCCTCGGCAATCAGCGTGCCGACGCCGGTGCGGGTGAAGAATGCGGGCACCCCGGCACCCCCGGCGCGGATGCGCTCGGCCAGCGTGCCCTGCGGGTTGAATTCAATCTCCAGCTCGCCCGCCAGATACTGCTTGGCGAAGGTCTGGTTCTCTCCGACGTAGGAGGAGATCATTTTCTTGATCTGCCGGGTCACCAGCAGCATTCCCAATCCGGCATCGTCGATGCCCGCGTTGTTGGAAATGACCGTGAGATCCTTCACCCCGGATTCGCGGATCGCCTCGATCAGCGTGGCCGGGATGCCGCACAGGCCGAAGCCGCCGGACATGATCGTCATGCCGTCCCGCAGCACGCCGGCCAGAGCCGACACCGCATCGGGATATACCTTGTCCACCATCCGCAGCCCTCAAGCGCCATTCGTGCGGCGCAAGCTGCCATTGGCGGACGTTTGGTGCAATGCACCAGCGGCGCGGAGACAGCCCCGCGCCGCTGCCGCGTGTCTCAGTAGCGATACAGGTCGTGCTTGAACGGCCCGCTGACCGGCGCGCCGATATACTCGGCCTGCTTCGGGCTCAGCTTGGTCAGCTTGGCGCCGACCTTGGCCAGATGCAGCGCCGCCACTTTTTCGTCGAGGTGTTTGGGCAGCGTGTAGACCTTGTTCTCGTAACGGCCAGCCGGCGCCGTCCACAGCTCAAGCTGCGCCAGCACCTGGTTGGTGAAGCTGGCGCTCATCACGAAGCTCGGGTGGCCGGTGGCGTTGCCCAGGTTCACCAGGCGGCCTTCGGACAGCACAATCAGGCGCTTGCCGTCCGGAAACACCACCTCGTCCACCTGCGGCTTCACGTGGTCCCACGTGTAGTTGCGCAGCGCGTCGATCTGAATCTCGCTGTCGAAATGGCCGATGTTGCACACGATGGCGCGGTGCTTCATCTGGCGCATGTGCTCGATGGTGATCACGTCCACGTTGCCGGTGGCGGTCACGAAGATGTCGCCGCGCGGGGCGGCGTCGTCCATCGTGACGACCTCATAGCCTTCCATCGCCGCCTGCAACGCGCAGATCGGGTCGACTTCCGTGACCATCACGCGGCAGCCGGCCTGACGCAGGCTGGCGGCGGAGCCCTTGCCCACATCGCCGAAGCCGTTCACCACGGCAACCTTGCCGGCCATCATCACGTCCGTGCCACGGCGGATGGCGTCCACCAGGCTCTCACGGCAGCCATACAGGTTGTCGAACTTGGACTTGGTCACGCTGTCGTTCACGTTGATGGCCGGAACCTTCAGCGTGCCGGCCTTGGCCATTTCCCACAGGCGATGCACGCCGGTGGTGGTTTCTTCCGACAGGCCTTTCACGCCGGCCAGCATCTCGGGGTATTTGTCGTGCATCAGCACGGTGAGATCGCCGCCGTCATCAAGGATCATGTTGGGCGTCCACACGCTGCCGTCAGGCTGGGCGGGCC
Organism: uncultured Rhodospirillales bacterium; assembly: GCA_903864895.1. Lineage (GTDB taxonomy): Bacteria > Pseudomonadota > Alphaproteobacteria > Acetobacterales > Acetobacteraceae > CAIPHQ01. The sequence continues at coordinate 3,219 of CAIPHQ010000191.1, read as the reverse complement.
CGCGCACCGTCTGCTCGATGCACCACCAGAACTCCTGCTCGTCCATGCCCTTCCATGCGAACACCGGGGTGCCCTTGGCGGCCACGCCGGCGGCGGCATGGTCCTGCGTGGAGAAGATGTTGCAGGACGACCAGCGCACCGTGGCCCCCAGATGCTCCAGCGTCTGGATCAGCACGGCGGTCTGGATGGTCATGTGCAGGCAGCCCGCGATGCGCGCCCCGGCCAGCGGCTTGGCATTGCCGTATTCGGCGCGGATGGCCATCAGACCGGGCATCTCGTCCTCGGCCATCGAGATTTCCTTCAGGCCCCACGCGGCGAGGGACATGTCGCGAACTTTATAGTCTTCAGTGCTGGCAGCGTCGGCCATTTGGGGCTCCGGGGGGTCGAGAATGCGCGCGGTATATAAGGATATTGTTATGTCCGCAATCGAAGTGTTGCCGCGCATGGCTGAGTGGTGTTGTGTGCCGCAAACGCCGGGAGATGCGCCATGAGCGAGACCGAACAGCGCCACGCGGACCAGATTGCCTACTGGAACGGTGAGGGCGGTGAACATTGGGTGAAGCAGCAGGCGCAGACTGATGCGGTGCTGGCCCCGGTGGCGGACGCGATCCTCGCCCACGCCGCCCCGCAAGCGTCAGACCGCGTGCTGGACATCGGGTGCGGGTGCGGCAGCACCACGCTGCTGCTGGCCCCGAAAGTGGCGCATGTGACCGGGCTGGATATCTCCGCCCCGATGCTGGCGGTGGCGCGCGCGCGGGGTGCGGGAATACCGAATATCGATTGGGTGCAAGCCGACGCCTCGGCCTACACGCCTGATGTGCCGTTCGATCTGCTGTTCTCCCGCTTCGGCGTGATGTTCTTCGGCGACCCGGTGGCCGCCTTCACCACTCTGCGCCGCGCGCTGCGGCCAGGCGGCAAGCTGGCGTTTGTGTGCTGGCGGCCGATTACCGAAAACCCGTGGATGCAGGCCCCGTTGCATGCAGCCTACGGCGCGGGCGCACCGCGTCTGCCTAAGCCCGGTGCTGACGACCCCGGACCGTTCGCCTTCGCCGACCCGGACAAGGTGACCCGCATCCTGACCGGCGCGGGTTTTTCCACCCCGGTGTTCACCAAATTCGACACGCTGCTGGACGTGGCCGCCGGGCGCGGGGTTGATGCGGCGCTGGAGCAGGCAACGCAGATCGGCGCGGCAAGCCGGGCGTTGCGTGAGTCACCGGAGGCCGTGCGCCCGCCCGCCATTGCAGCCATCCGGGCGCTGCTGGAGCAGCACCGCGACGGAGATCATGTGCGGTTGGGCGGGGGGATGTGGCTGGTGACGAGCAGCGCAGGATAGAAAGTGTCAGGACCGGTCAACGCGGCGGACGATATCGGCTGTGTCAAAGAAAACGTTGGTGATTGTCGCCTTGCTGCCTGCCGTTCGAAATGCAAACCAGTAGCGATGAACTTTGAACCACCGGTGCCCAGATGCTGCAACGGTGGGATAAGGTTTTGGGAAAGCAGCGCTAATCCCGGGATTTTCTGCAATCCGGTGCTTCGCCTCATCAACCGCCTGCAACAAGTATTGAACAGCCAAACGCCGCTCATGTTCGACGTAATGTTCAATCAGTTCCCAAACTTGCTGTTGCGCGGTTAGCCCAATGTCAACATTGATCTGGGGTCTGGCGGGCATTTCCTGGCAACATCAGCCTGCCCGGTAGTTACCAATACGCGCCCATGTCTGCGCAAGAAACGCATCGACCGGCATTGTGCGCCCATGGCGAATATCGTCATCGCTTTCCTGCAGCGATGCGATGATCTCTTCTGCCGAACGGGGTGAGGGCGGCGCATCAGCTTCATCGATGAGCAACTGCAGGGCGGTCGCAATCACTGCATCAGGAGAGGGGAAACGGCCCGACGCCACTTCGCCCGCAACCCAACGCTCAAGCTCCGACGGCAGAGTCAGTTCCATGCCAACAATCTCCTGCGAGACGTATCGACATTAGGCCATACCCTGCCGTCGCGGCACAAGGCGTTCAGCCGTGCTACGTATTCATCGCGTCGAAGAAGTCCTGATTGGTCTTGCTGTATTTCAGCTTGTCCAGCAGGAAGTCCATCGCATCCATCGTGCCCATCGGGTTCAGAATGCGGCGCAGCACCCACATCTTGGACAGCGTGCTGCGATCCACCAGCAACTCTTCCTTGCGGGTGCCCGACTTGGTGATGTCGATGGCCGGGAAGGTGCGCTTGTCCGACAGCTTGCGGTCGAGGATGATTTCGCTGTTACCGGTGCCCTTGAACTCTTCAAAGATCACTTCGTCCATGCGGCTGCCGGTGTCGATCAGGGCGGTGGCAATGATGGTCAGGCTGCCGCCTTCCTCGATATTGCGCGCGGCGCCGAAAAAGCGCTTGGGGCGTTGCAGGGCGTTGGCGTCCACGCCGCCGGTCAGCACCTTGCCGCTGCTGGGCACCACGGTGTTGTAGGCGCGGGCCAGACGGGTGATGGAATCCAGCAGGATCACCACGTCGCGCTTGTGCTCCACAAGCCGCTTGGCCTTCTCCAGCACCATTTCCGTCACCTGCACGTGCCGGGTCGCCGGTTCGTCGAAGGTGGACGCAATCACCTCGCCCTTCACCGTGCGGGCCATGTCGGTAACTTCTTCCGGCCGCTCATCGATCAGCAGCACGATCAGGAACACTTCCGGGTGGTTGTGGCTGATGGCGGTGGCGATGTTCTGCAACATCACCGTTTTGCCGGTGCGCGGCGGAGCGACAATCAGGGCGCGCTGACCCTTGCCGATGGGACTGATCAGGTCGATCACCCGCGGCGTCATGTCCTTCTGCGGGCCTTTGGCGACAGACTGGAAGTTTTCCAGTTCCATTTTCAGGCGGCGGTCGGGATACAGCGGAGTCAGGTTGTCGAAGTTGATCCGGTGGCGGACAGCTTCCGGCGGCTCGAAATTGATCGTGTTGACCTTGAGCAGCGCGAAATAGCGTTCGCCATCCTTGGGCGAGCGGATCTGGCCTTCCACCGAATCGCCGGTGCGCAGTCCGAAGCGGCGCACCTGGGAAGGTGATACGTAAATGTCATCCGGGCCGGGCAGGTAATTGCTGTCGGCACTGCGCAGAAACCCGAACCCGTCGGGCAGGATTTCCAGCGTGCCTTCGCCGTGGATGGCCTGTTCGTTTTCGGCCAGCGTTTTCAGGATCGCGAACATCATGTCCTGCTTGCGCAGTGACGAG
>CAIPHQ010000190.1 GCA_903864895.1 uncultured Rhodospirillales bacterium | reverse complement strand
CCGGCCCCATTGCTCAGACATGGGCGGGTCGAGGGCAGCGCCCTCGCCTTAACTGCAAGGAACCGGCATGTTCGACACCATCAGCGCGCTGATTCCCGCCGACCCCGATTATGCGCCGCGCACGGCAAGGCTGGAGGTGCTGACGCGGGTGCTGGAGGGGCGGTTGTATGATGTGCTGCCCTATGCGTTTCACGATGAGCGAGGCGCGGGCGGTGAGTATATTCCGCTGCGGCGGCGCAGGCCTGCGGTGCGCTATCCGCTGGCGCGGATTGTGGTGGATGATTCGCTGAGCCTGGTGTTCGGCGAAGGGCATTTTCCGACGCTGGATTGCGCGGATGCGCGCACGCGCGGGGTGCTGGCCGATATTGTGCGCGAGAGCGGGCTGAACGCGGCGATGCTGGAAGCGGCGTTGCGCGGCAGCGTGGGCAGTGTGGCGATGCTGCTGCGGGTTTTGCAGGGGCGGGTGTTTTTCTCGGTGCTGCCTTCATTGTATCTGACCCCGCGCTGGCGGGCGGATGCGCCGGATACGCTGGAGAGCGTGAACGAGTGCTACAAGGTGCAGGGGCAAGCCCTGGCCGCGCAAGGCTATGAGATTGAAGATCCTGCTGGCGTCTATTGGTTTCAGCGCGTGTGGGATGATGAGGCGGAGACGTGGTTTCTGCCAATCCCGGTGCGGCTGGGCCGCCCGGTGGCAGTGGATGCGCAGCGCAGCGTGCGGCATGGGCTGGGGTTTGTGCCGCTGGTGTGGGTGCGCAATCTGCCCGGTGGCGACGGCATTGACGGGGCCTGCACCTTCCGCCCGGCGATTGAGACCGGCATCGAGATTGACTACCAGTTGTCGCAGGCCGGGCGCGGGCTGAAATATTCCTCTGATCCTACCTTGCTGATTCGCGAACCGGCGGGGCTGGATGGCGAGATGGTGCGCGGTGCCGGCAATGCGCTGGTGGTGAGTGAAAAGGGCGACGCGAAACTGCTGGAAATTGGCGGCACGGCCGCGGCGGCGGTGATTGAGTATGTGCGATTTCTGCGCGAACTGGCGCTGGAAGGCGTGCATGGCAACCGCGCGAGTGCCGAGCGGCTGAATGCACCGCAGAGCGGGCGGGCGCTGGAGTTGATGAATCAGGGCCTGATCTGGCTGGCCGACAATCTGCGCGTGAGTTACGGCGGCGCGCTGCTGCAACTGGCGGACATGATTGTGCGTGCGAGCGCGGTGTATCCGCTGCGGGTGCGCGGCGCGCCGGTGGAGGCGCTGGCGGCCGGGGCGCGTATCAGTCTGCGCTGGCCGCGCTGGTATCCGCCGGATGCCGAAGACCGGGCGCGGGATGCGGGAACGCTGAAGACGCTGATTGAATCGGGGCAGTTGAGCCGCGAGACGGCGGTGAAATCCATCGCTGATGTGTATGACGTGGAAGATGTGGCGGCGGAACTGGCGCAGATCGCCAAGGAGCGGGCATGAGCGAGCAACCTGCGGAGCAACCGGACGATCTTGCCGCCCGTGCCGAGGCGCTGGAGCGCAAGCTGGCCGAGGTGGAGGCGCTGGCGCGCAGCCGCATTGTGCAGGCGGAACTGAAGGCCGAGGCGGTGCGCGCCGGGATGGTGGATCTGGACGGGCTGAAACTGCTCGATGCCAGCGCCGTCGTTCTGAACGATGCGGGTGAGGTGGAAGGCGTGTCTGGCCTGTTGCAGGCAATGCGGCGGGCCAAGCCGTGGTTGTTTGGTGCGGCCTCGTCCTCCAGCGTGGCGCAACCGCCGGGCGCGCAGCCGCCGCACGCCAGGCTCGCCACCGAGATGGGCCATGAGGAATGGCAGGCCGCGCGGGCGGTGTTGCTGCGGCGGCGCTAGGCTTTCCACAGTCTTCGGCCATTTGCGCCGCGCCCGGCTTGGGGCGCGGCGTTTTCGTGCGTGCAACCCTTGTGACGTAAGGACGAAAGATGGGCATTTCCAATTTCCCCGCCGCACTGCAACCGATTATCCAGCAGGGGTTTCTGGAGCGTGAGTTTCAGGCAGCGCTGCACAGCCGCCTGGGCTACCGCGCCGTGGCCGACCGCGAGGAGTTCTCGGTGGGCATTGGCGAGACGCTGACCAAGACGCGCGCCGGGCTGCGCCCGAGTGTGACCACGCCGCTGGCCGCTGCCAGCAACACCAATCTGGACAACGGGCTGACGCCGGGCAGCTATGGTGTGGAGCAGTACACCATCACGCTGAACCACTATGCGGCGACGATGGATTTGAACATGGTGACCAGCCGTGTGGGCATCGCCAGCCAGTTCCTGCTGAATGCCGCGATCAATGGCGAGCAGGCGGCGCGCAGCCTGGATGAACTGGCGCGCAATGCGCTGTTCGCGGCGTATTTCGGCGGCAATACGCGGGTGCGCACCACGCTGGGCAGTGCCGGTGTGAACGTGACCGTGGACGATATTCGCGGCTTCCAGCAAGTGTTCGTGAATGGCGTGCAGACCGCCGTGAGTGCGGGCAACCCGCTGACCGTGACGGTCGGCAGCAATGTGTATTCGCTGACCGGCGCTGTGGCCGATGGCAGCAACGTGTCCACCGCGCCGGGCGGGGTTTCCGGTGTGCTGACCTTTGCTTCCGCCGTGACGGTGGCGGATGGCACGGCGGGCAACACGGTTTCGGCCGCCACCGGCAGCAGCATCGTGCGGCCGAACAGCCGCACCAACACCAACCAGATTACCGCCACCGATCAGCTGGACATGGCCAGCCTTCTGAACGCGGTGGCGATTCTGCGGCAGAATGCGGTGCCGGAGATTGATGGCGCCTACAACTGTTATCTGGACCCGATCAGCGCGCGGCAGTTGTTTGGTGACACCGCGTTCCGGCAGTTGTTCCAGGGTGCCACGAGCGCCAATCAGGTGTTCAAGCGCGGCATGGTGAACGATTTCCTCGGCCTGCGTTTCGTGCCGACCACCGAAGCCTATGTGACCAACGCGCCGGGCTTCGCGGGCGGGCTGATCCGCCGCCCCATCGTGTGCGGCAAGGGCGCGCTGATCGAGGGCGACTTCGCCGGCATGGCCACCGCCGACGTGGCGCCGAAGGACAGCATCATCGCCATTGTCGATGGTGTGGCGATGGTGACGCGGGAGCCGATTGACCGGTTGCAGCAGATTATCGCGCAAAGCTGGTACTGGATCGGTGGTTTCTGCACGCCGAGTGACACCACCACCAACCCCGCGACGATCCCGACCGCCACCAACGCGGCATACAAGCGCGCGGTGATGGTGGAGCACGCGGGGTAAGAATTCACCGGTAACCGCAGATGACGCAGATGGGCGCGGTTATCTGCGGCATCTGCGGTTCCTTCGCAGACAGGCTTGGCCTTTCGCCGGGAGAGTCCGCATGGCATTCAGCGATTCCCAGAAAACCGACATCCGCCGCTTCTGCGGCTACCCGGCGTATGGCGCAGGGGCGGCGGGGTTTCAGGGGTGGCGCTTCTTCCAGGCGTACGGACTGCTGGAATACCGGCTGACGAATTTGTCGGCGGCGGAGGAAGCTGTGGCCAGCACCTATCTGGCCACGCTGGCCACGCTGGAAACCGCGGTGACCGAGGCCGGCAATGCGCTGAACACCGCGCAGGCGGCGGTGTGGACGCGCAACCCGGATGAGGTGCGCGAGCGCACGGCGCTGTTCGATGGCTGGCGGCGGCGGTTGTGCGCGTTTCTGGGCGTGCCGCCGGGGCCAGGATTGCAAAACGCCGGTCTGGCGCTGGTGGTTTAGCATGTTGCCGGGACAGGCAGTGCCGGACTTGATCCGTCAGGGGTTGGGGCTGGCGGCGCGCGCGGCGGGGGACTGGTGCGACGTGTTCCGCCCGCAGGGTGCAAACACGCCGATGGCGGCAGGCAACCGGATGGTGCGGCTGCCCGCGCTGTTCACGCAATCACGTGCGCCGGGCTATGGCGAGCCGCTGTGGCAGGGCATATTTGATGCCGCCTACACGCAACCGGGCGATTACCTGCGCGGGGCCGAGGGCGTGTTTTTCATCGCGCAGCAGAACCGGCTGGCCGGGCCGCTGTGCGTGAAGACCAATCGGGTGCTGCGTTTCCAGCGCCCGGCGGGGCCGCAGATGGCAGGCATGAATCGCTATGTCAGCACGCATGAGGTTTTGGAACTGTTGCAGGACTGGCCTGCCAGTGTGCTGCCTGCGGGCGGTGTGGGGCGCGGGGCGCTGCCGGGCGATGCGCCTGGGTTGCAGAGCAGCCCGAGCTGGGCGGTTCTGTTGCCGGTGCTGCCCGTGCTGCTGCGCCCCGGTGATCTGGCGCGCGATGATCTGGGCCGTGCAGGCGTGGTAGCGAGTGCCGCGCTGAGCGATCTGGGCTGGCGGTTGCACATCAAGCAGGCGGCAAGCTGATGGCGGATCAGGCAGATGTGGAAGCGGCGCTGGCAGCATTGGCTGGCGCGGCGCTGTATCCGGGCGGTTTGCAGGCGGCGTGCGCGGTGCCGGGCGTGGCGGCGCGGATTTATCGCGGCCATCCGGTGGCGGCAGCCCTGGATGCCGATTTGGCGGCCGGGCGCTGCAATATCTCGGTGGCGGCGAGCAACGCAGGCGAGAGTGCGACGCGCTGGGGTGACGAGATTTATGAGGTGCCGCATACCTCCGCCGCCATGACGGCCGATGTGGCAGGCAGCACCGTGCAGTTTGCCGGCGCGGCAGAGGCGGGGCAGGTGGCGGCGGTGATTGCCGATGGCGTTTCCGCCGCCTGGCGCACCCGCGCCGATGATACGCCTGCGAGCGTGGCGGCGGCGCTGGCCGGTTTGCTGGCGCGCCAGCGCACGGCGAGTGCCGCAGGCGCGGTGCTGAGCGTGCCCGGTGCGATCCGCCTGCTGGCGCGGGTGGAGGCCGATCAGCCGGTTTTAAGACTCACGCGCCGGCAGCGCCAGAATTTCAGCCTGACGTGCTGGTGCCCTGACCCGCAGACGCGCGATGCGGTGGCAGCGGTGGTGGATGCGGCGCTGTCCGGCATGGATTTCATCGGGCTGGCCGACGGCACAAGCGGGCGGTTGCTGGCGGCGGGGTCGGTTTCGTCCGACCGCTGGGAAGATGCCGCGCTGTTTTCCCGTGTGCTGACCTACAGCGTGGACTACGCCACCAGCCTTGCCCAGACGCTGCCGCGCATGGCGGCGGGCGTGAGCACGCAGATGCCCGCCGGGCAGACTTCCCTCACCTGACGCGAATTTTCCGAAAGGGACCGAGACGATGCCGATTGTGCAGCAAGGCAGCGTGAACACCACGGCACTGGTGGTGCCGGATTTGTATGTGCAGATCGTGCCGCCGCAGAATCTGCTGCTGAACGGCGTGCCGACCGATGTGGTGGGCGTGGTGGGCAGTGCGGCCTGGGGGCCGGTGGGGCAGCCGGTGATGGTGGCCAGCATGGCCGATTACGCGCGCGCGTTCGGGCCGATTCAGCCGCGCAAATACGACATGGGCACGCACGTGGCCACCGCCGTGCAGCAGGGGGCGCAGAATTTCCGCTGCGTGCGCGCCAGTGACGGCACCGACACGGCCGCGAAACTCACATTGCCTGCCAGCACGTTTGCGTTCACCGCGCGCTATACCGGCAGCCTGGGCAACCAGATTTCGGTGGCCCTTGCCACCGGCAGCAAGGCGGCAACGTGGCGGCTGACTGTGGCGCTGCCCGGCGTGCAGCCGGAGGTGTTTGACAACATCGCAGGCACCGGCGCCGCGTTCTGGCAGGCGCTGGCGGTGGCGGTGAATACGGGGCAGGGGCCGCAACGCGGGCCGAGCGTGATTGTAACCGCCAATGCGGCCAGCGCGTCGGCGGCCCCTGCCGCGTTCAACCTGAGTTTCTCCACCGGCACGCCGGGCAGCGATGGCGCTTCGGGCGTGACTGCGGCGGCGCTGATGGGTAGCGATGCGGCACCACGCACCGGCCTGTATGCGCTGCGCGGGCAGGGCTGCAGCCTGGCGTTGCTGGCCGATGCCGATGACAGCACGCAATGGACCGGGCAGGCGGCGTTTGGCTTGTCGGAAGGCGTGTACATGATCCTGACCGGACCGGCGGGTGACACCATCGCCAATGCGGTGAGCACGAAGCAGGCCGCGGGTCTGGACTCCTACGCCTGCAAGCTGATGTTCGGCGATTGGGTGTGGTGGAGCGATCCGGTGAATGGGTCGCTGCGGCTGGTGAGCCCGCAGGGGTTCGTGGCCGGGCGGCTGGCGAATCTGAGCCCCGAGCAGTCGAGTTTGAACAAACCGCTGTTCAGCGTGGTGGGCAGCCAGCGCAGCGGCGCGCCGGGGATCGGGCTGAGCGGCAGCTATGCGGCGGCGGATCTGGCGGCCCTGTTGCAGGCCGGGATTGACGTGATTGCCAATCCGCAGCCGGGCGGTGCGTTCTGGGGCGTGCGTGGCGGCTTCAATGCCAGCAGCAATGCGGCCACCAACGGTGACAACTATACGCGGCTGACCAATTATCTGGCGGCCACACTGGCGCAGGGCATGGGCCAGTATGTCGGGCAGGTGATCAACGCGGCCCTGTTCCGCCGCATCCGCGCCACGCAGCTGAGCTTTTTGCAGAACATGCTGAGCCAGGGAATGCTGGGCAGCACCGATGGCAGCCTGCCGTTCAGCGTGATCTGCGACACCAGCAACAACCCCGCGAGCCGCACCGGGCTGGGCTATGTGCAGTCTGACGCGCAGGTGCGCTATCAGGCGATCAACCAGAAATTCATTGTCAACATCGAGGGCGGGCAGAGCGTGCAGGTGCAGGCGCAGAGCGTGCCTGCGGCGCTGGCGGCCTGATTTCCCTAGCTGGAGGAACACGCAATGTTGGGCAGCATGTTTTCCGTCGGGCGCGACTGCCAGGTGGTCGCGCTGGGTGCGTATGGGCGCGTCGATCTGACGCATGTGACCGGGTTTGAGGCGCGGCAGCGCACGGCCTCGGTGCGGGTGGACCGCATCGACGGAGTGCAGATGGGCGCCGAACTGCCGAAGGGCTGGGACGGGATGTTCGAGCTGGAGCGCGGCAGCCCGGCGGCCGATGACTTCGCCTCGCGGCTGGAGGCGGATTATCACGCGGGCAATGCTGTGGCCCCCGGCACGCTGTATCAGTACGTCGCGGAGTCGGATGGCTCCACCAGCACGTATCAGTTTGACAACGTGGTGTTCCGGCTGGCCAGCGCCGGGGTGTGGCGTGGCGATGCCAGCGTGAAGCAGCGGCTGGAGTTCTTTGCCAGCGCGCGCAGGAAAGTCTGATGGGCACGCCCACGGCGCGCGTGATTGCGGCGGCGCAGGCCGCACAGGTGGTGAGTGACGCGCTGGGGCGGCGCATTGCGCTGCGGCGGCCCTCGGCGCTGGACAAGTTGCGGTTGTTGAAGGCGGCAGGCCCGGTGCTGGCGCAGAACCAGCCCTGGCTGGGCATCGCGCTTTACGCCGCGAGCGTGACCGACATCGACGGCGTGCCGGTGCCGCCGCCTGCCAGCGAGGCGCAGATTGAGGCGCTGGTGGCGCGGCTGGGCGATGAGGGGCTGGCGGCGGTGGCCGATGCGCTGGCCGAGAGCGAACCCGACCCTGCGGCGCTGGTGGCCACGGCGGGAAACTGAGCGGGCACCCCGAGCTGATCGACGGCCTGTATCTGGTGCAGCACGGGGTGCCGTTCGACGTGGCGTTCAGCCTTTCGGCGGAGGAGCGCATGGCGTTCGTGGTGGTGCTGGGGCGGCTGGCGGGCGGGGTGTTCGATTTCGCCACGCTGCGCTGGCAGGAGCGCGCGGCGTGAGCGGCGATCTGGCGGGGCCGGGGGCCGAAATGCTGCGCCGTGGCGGGGCCGGGCGAGCGATGGCGCGGCGTGAGGCGGTGTTTGCGTTGTGGCAGGGCGGGGCTGCGCTGCCCGCCACGGCACCGCACCGGGCCGCGCGGGCCGGGGTGCGGCGAGGTTCTGCGCTGATGGCGGATGCGCCGGGCGCGGGGGCCGGGCGCGGTGCGACGCTGACGGCGTTGCGGGCGGCGGTGGCGTCTGGGCCGCCGGTGCCGCGCCGGGCGGCGGTGCTGCCTGCGGCGGTGCTGCCTGCAGCGGTCTGGCAGCGTGGCTGGACGCAGGCGGGGGCGGCGGCGGTGTGGCAGGCGCGGGGCGCGGCTGGGCGGCTCTGGACGGCACCGCAGGGCGGCGCGGCGGAGGGGCCGCAGGACTGGGCCGGGCGCGGTGTGGCGCCGGGCGGCGGTGCGATGGCGCCGGGTGTGGCCGCGGGGGCCGGGCGGGCCATGGGCGGGCTGGCTGGCGAGGGCCGGGCGGCGCAGGCGGCGGTGTG
>CAIPHQ010000189.1 GCA_903864895.1 uncultured Rhodospirillales bacterium | reverse complement strand
TTGTCGGCAATCAGCACCTCTCCCCGCACGCCGGTGCGGGCCAGATAGGCCTGTGCCTTGCCGATGCAGCGCGCCAGCGTTTCCGCCTCGTTCAGGCACGGCATCAGAATGGTCAGTTCAAGCTGTCCGGCTTGGGGGTCCGCCGCATCTGACGCTGTCAGGCTCATGAGACTCCGCTTGGTCCGCCCGCGTGGCCGCCTGCCCGAGCCATACCGGGTCCGCCAGAGGCTTGCGAGGGCAAATTCTGCCCGCCCGCCACGTGGATTTCTGTCGCTTGCGATATCAGTATCATGCAAGAGGATGGGCGCGGCGCGCGGCGCCTGAGGAGTGTTGCGATGTGCGGCCTGGCCGGCATTTTCCACCCGACCGGCGGTGCCGCGATTGACGCGGCGCTGCTGCGGCGCATGACCACCGCACTGGCGCATCGCGGCCCGGATGGGGACGGGTTTCATGTCGAGCCGCATGTCGGGCTCGGCCATCGCCGCCTTGCGGTGATCGACATCGCGGGCGGGCATCAACCGATGTTCAACGAGGACGGCTCGGTCGCCATCGTGTTCAACGGCGAGATTTACAATTTCGCTGAACTGCGCCCGAAGCTGGAAGCGCTGGGCCACGTCTTCGCCAGCGATCACTCGGACACCGAGACCATCGTGCATGCGTGGGAAAGCTGGGGGCCGGACTGCCTGCTTCACCTGAACGGCATGTTCACCATCGCGCTGTGGGACCGCAATCGCGGCTGCCTGTTTCTGGCGCGTGACCGGATGGGCAAGAAGCCGCTGTACTACGCCACCGACAGTCTCGGCCGCCTGCTGTTCGGCTCGGAAATGGCCGCCCTTGCCTGCGCCCCCACCCTGCCCCGCCACATCGATCCGCAGGCGGTCGATGACTTCTTCGCACTCGGCTACGTGCCGGAACCGGGCAGCATCTATGCCGGCATCAAGCGGCTGCCGGCGGCGCATTACCTGTTGGTGGAACGCGGCGGCGCGGTGGGTGCCCCTGTGCGCTACTGGGATGCGCCCACCACGAGCCAGCCTGTGGGTGAAGCCGAGGCGATGGCGCAACTGATCGCGCGGCTGACCGCCTGCACGCAAAGCCGCATGGTGGCCGACGTGCCGTTGGGCGCGTTCCTGTCCGGCGGGGTTGATTCATCCGCCGTGGTGGCGCTGGCCGCCGGGCTGCGGCAGGCGCCGCTGGATACCTTCACCATCGGCTTCGAGGGCAGCGAGGACGAAACCCCGTTCGCCGCCATGGTCGCCCGGCGCTACGGCGCCACCCAGCACAATGAGCGCGCAGCGGCGGTGGACATGATCGACGCCGCCCGCCTGCAGGGCCGCATCTTCGGTGAGCCGTTCGGCGACATCTCGGCGGTACCCACCCACAGCGTCTGCGCGCTGGCCCGCCGCCACGCCACCGTGGCGCTGTCGGGTGATGGGGGAGACGAAGTATTCGCCGGCTACCGGCGCTATCGCTGGCATGCGCTGGTGGAAGGCGTGCGCCGCCATGTGCCCGCCGGTCTGCGCCGCCATGCCATCGGCACGCTGGCGCGCTATTACCCGAAGCTCGACCGCGCACCGCGCTGGCTGCGCGCCAAGCACACACTGAACGAACTCAGCCTGGACAGTGCGCTGGGCTATGCCAGCACGGTGACCAAGATCCAGATGGCCCGCCGCCGCGCGCTGTACGCCCCTGCCCTGCGCGCCAGCCTGGATGGTTATGATCCGTCCGCCCGCTTCGCCACGCTGATGCAGGACGCCGCCACCGAAGACGCCCTGCTGGCGGCGCAATACGCCGACCTGCAGACCTGGCTGCCCGGCGACATCCTGACCAAGGTGGACCGCGCCAGCATGGCCAACTCGCTGGAGGTGCGGGCCCCGCTGCTGGACTATGAATTCGTCGCCTGGGGCCTGTCGCTGCCGCCCGCGCTGAAACTGCAGGGCGGCGAGGGCAAATTCGTCTTCAAGCGCGCGCTGGAACCGCTGCTGCCGCGCGAAGTGCTGTACCGGCCCAAACAGGGCTTCGCCAGTTCTCCCGCCGGGCTGTTCCGCGCCCAGCACGCCCGGGTCCGCGAACGTCTGCTGGGCGGTGCCATGGCCGGGTGTGGCCTGTTCGACCTGACCGCCATCGGCCGGATGATTGAGGAGCATGCGGCGGGCAGCTTCGACCATGCTGCCGCACTGTGGCTGCTGCTGGTGTTCGAGGGGTTTCTGGTCAGTGAAACCCCGGTCAGCCGGGAGCGGCAGCCGGAACTCATGATGACATGAGTTCGTGAGAATATGATGGTACCGGCCGCATGAATGATCGCTCGCAGCAATTGCTGCATATCTTCCCCACCTTCGC
>CAIPHQ010000188.1 GCA_903864895.1 uncultured Rhodospirillales bacterium | reverse complement strand
CGGCGGGCGACGAGGTGGCGTTCTTTCCGCCGGTGACGGGGGGCTAGCATGACCCCCATCGTGCGCGTGCAGTCTGCCCCCTTCGACATCGCCGCCGAAATGGCCGCACTGACCGGCGGGCGCACCGATATCGGCGGCATTGGCGCCTTCATCGGCACGGTGCGCGACAGCGCGGGCGGGCGGACGATTACTGCGATGACGCTGGAACACTACCCCGGCATGACCGAACGCGCGATGACCGCCATCGCCTCGGAAGCGGCACAGCGCTGGGACTTGCAGGGCTGCACGCTGATCCATCGCGTGGGCCGCCTGCTGCCCGGCGAAGGCATCGTGCTGGTACTCGCCGCAAGCCCGCACCGGCAGGCGGCACTGGACGCCACCGCCTTCCTGATCGACTGGCTTAAAACCCGCGCGCCGTTCTGGAAGAAAGAGGCGTTTGCGGACGGGGAAGAAGACTGGGTCTCGGCCAGGGATGCCGATGACGCAGCAGCAGCGCGGTGGGGTGGCTTTCCCGCATGATCTTCACGTCGGACGCCGAGATCGTTGTTATCGGCACCGGCTTGCTGGACCGCACGCTGCCCAAACCGGCGTGGAAACACGAAGCCCATCTGGCCGCCGCGCTGTGGATCATCCGCACCCGGCCCGATCTGGACGCCGAACGCGACCTGCCGGGCATCATTCGCGCCTATAACGAGGCCACCGGCGTGCCGAACTCCGACACGCGCGGCTATCACCACACCATCACGCTGGCGAGCCTGCGCGCCATCCGCGCGGTAATGGCGGGCCTGCCCGCAGACCTGCCGCTGTTCGAAATCTGCAACGCCTTGATCGCCTCGCCCTACGGCGACAAGCGCTGGCCGCTGAATTTCTGGCGTGAGGCGGCGGTGTTTTCCCCGGCGGCGCGGCATGGCTGGGTGGAACCGGATGTGCGGGCGTTGCCGTTCTGAGGCGGGTGCGGTGCCCGCCAATCGAACAGGTTAACGGCCCGATTGCGGCACCGGCAGTTCAAGCGCGGTGCCGAGGCGTTCGGCCCATGCCTCGACCGCCGCGAGTGACACGAAGCGGCCGGCGGCGGCATCGGCTCTGGCTTCTGCAATCTGTGCCGCTTCCACGGCGAACCGCGGCGAAGGCCTTCCGCCTTCGCCACGCAGATCGTCATGCTTCGCAACCACGATTTCCATTCACTCACTTTGCGCCGCGCATCCCTCAAATTTGAAGTTGCGCGGCACAACCCCGCTCAGATCGGTGCCAGCGCCTCCACCGCATCCGGCGCCATCCGCACCAGTTTTTCGTAATCGGCCAGCAGCGTCTCCGTCACCCGGCCCGGGGTGTAGCTGTGCGGGCCGATCTGGCGCACCGGGGTTACTTCGGCGGCCGTGCCGGCCAGAAACACTTCGGTGGCCTTGGGCAGTTCGTCCGGCATCATCACCCGCTCGATCACTTTCATCTGGTGGCGGCGGGCAATGCTCATCACGGTGCGGCGCGTAATGCCGTCCAGAAAACAATCGGGCGTCGGGGTGTGCAGGTCGCCGTCG
>CAIPHQ010000187.1 GCA_903864895.1 uncultured Rhodospirillales bacterium | reverse complement strand
GGTTGCCCCGCCGCCCATGCCGCCCGTCGCGGCACAACCGCTACAGCCGGGCGCAATGCCGTGCCCCGATGTGCTGCCAGCGGTCCTTGGGCTGGCCGGACCGCGCTTCGTGCTGGGCCACTATCTGCCCGATGGGCCCGATTCGCCGGGCGGCATCACGCCGTTCGCCAGCGGTCCGCGCACCGATGGCAACTCGGATGCCGCCGTACGCGGGCCGCAGGCGCGGGTGGCCTATGGCGTGACCGGCGCGGGTGTGCGCATCGGCATCATGTCCGACAGTTTCAACCTGCTGGGCGGCATGGCCGCCGATATCGCCAATGGCGACCTGCCCGCAGGCGTGACGATCCTGAAGGAAGGCCCGTCCGGCAGCCATGATGAGGGCCGCGCGATGGCCGATCTGGTGCACCGCATCGCGCCGGACGCCAAACTCTATTTCTACACCGCCACATCCAGCGAGGCGGACTTCGCCACAGGCATCACCGCGCTGCAAAATGCCGGGTGCAACATCATCGTGGACGATGTGGCCTATCTGGACGAGCCGTTCTTTCAGGACGGCAACGCGGTGCAGGTGGCGGTGGAAAACGCCATCGCCAAGGGCGTGAGTTACTTCACCGCCGCCAGCAACGTGGGCACGAACTACATCCAGCAATCCTTCAAGGGCGTGGCCGCCACCTATCCCGGCCTGCCCGCGAAAGCCACGGTGCAGAACTTCGCCGCGTCGGGGGCGGCGCAGACCTATGCCTCGGTCAGCATTCCCACCGGCGGGCAGATTCAGCTGGATTTGCAATGGGATCAGCCGTTTGCCAGCATCGGCAAGGGCCATAGCAGCGCCAATAGTCTGGGGCTGGCGCTGTACAGCCTGTCCGGGCAATTGCTGGCCGCTGCCAGCGTGAACTGCACCGGGGGCAATCCGGTGCAGACCCTGACCTACAAGAACAGCACCGGCAGCACGTCGTTCCGGCTGGTGGTGTGGCAGAACGGCGGCAGCGCGCCGCCGGGGCAGTTCAAGATCATCAACTACGGCAGCGGCACGCTCACCGGCAGCGGGGCCGGGCAGGGGTCGGGCTCGGTGATCGGACATGAACTGGTGCCGGGGGCGAATACGGTCGGTGCCGTGGCATGGTCCAGCACCAAGGCGTTCGGCGGCAGCAACGCCATCGAGCCGTTTTCCTCGGTGGGGATGGGCACCATCCTGTATGATTCGAACGGCAACCGGCTGGTCACGCCCATTTCCTCCAGCAAGGTGAATTTCACCGCGCCGGATGGCAGCCTGACCAGCGTGTTCGCGCCGTTCTACGGCACCTCCGCCGCCGCCCCCAATGCCGCTGCCGTGGCAGCCTTGGTGTTGCAGGCTGACCCGGATCTGACCCCGGCGCAGGTTACTTCCGTGCTGGCGCAAACCGCGTCCGCCTCGGGCGGCGGGGCGAGTGCCATCGGGGCGGGACTGTTGCAGGCGGATTCAGCGGTGCAGATGGCGCTGTCCATGCTGCGCGGCAGCGGGCATTGAGCCTTCTATTTCGGCAGCATCGCCAGAAAGCGTTCGGGGTCGATGCGGTACGGGTTGTGCCCCGCCGCGTGGCCGCGCGCGGTGGGTGCGCCGAAAAGCTCGCTGAACCCGGCCCCGGCATGGGCGGCCATATCCCAGAAGAACGGGTCCGGATGGTCGCCGGGCGACAGCAGCAGGCAATGGGCGCCGGACGCGCAGAACAGCAGGTTCACCATCGCCCGGCACGGCGCGCCCGCCACAAACGCCGCCGCGCGGAACAGCCGGGCAAGGCTCGTCTGGTCCTGCTGCGCCGGGTCGATCAGGTCGAACCCGCGCCCGGCAGCCAGCTCTGCCAGTTCGGCCTCGTTGTCCAGCAGCGCTGCCGGATGCGCGCCCTGCCGCACGAACAGCCGGCGTGGCGGCGACGGCTTGGCCAGCAGTCCGGTCTGGCGCAAGGCCCGCAGGCTATTCAGCCCGTCGGGGTGATGGAACTGCGCCGGGCCGTGCAGCGGAGCGATCAGCAGCAATTCGTCGAACTGCCACGTCTCGCTGTCCGGCAGGCCCACCACCGGCACGCCGGGGGCCAGTTGCGCGCACAGCGCCACCAGCGCCTGTTGGGCCGGGGCGTGGTCGTGCTGGCCCGTCACGATCTGCCACGCGCCGGTCAACGGCAGCCGCGCGGCCAGGGCCAGGGCCGCCGCACCCTCGGTCAGCGCATGGCGCGGGTCGCGCCAGCCGGGTGCTTTCAGCAGCAGCGACGGCGCGGCAATGCGCCGCGAGGGCGGGGCCAGCAGGCGCAATCCGCCGCCCGCCGCGTCTGCGGCAAACCCGGCGGGCACCGCGCCGGCCGCCGTCTCGCGCAGCACCACGCCGCCGCTGGTCACCACGCTGCCATGGCCCGTCACCAGCGCGCCGCTCAGCACATGGCAGTGCAGCGCGCCGTAGGGCTGATCGACGGTGGCGTAGGTCTCCCGCAGCTTGTCGCGCAAGCCGCCGTCCAGCCCGGCGGTGTCCACGGCACGCGGCGCGGCGCGGCGGTACATGCCGCTCATCGACAGGCGGATGGTCCGGCGCAGCCCATCCGCCGGGCCTGCCAGATCGGCGGCCGTGCCAAGCGTGAGGGTGGCCCCCTCCGGGGCGGCGTGCGGGTGGCTCATTGGTGGCGGGCCATTTGCTGGGGTGCCGCGATGACTGCCACCGCCTGCGCCGCCCGGCAAGCCGCGCCTGCTTCCCCGCCATCGCCGTGTTTGCTACGGCTGGTGATCATGTCCGACCCCGCTCCGTTTCCGGCTGCCCGCTCGATCCTGCTGCCCGCAGCCCTTGACCCGGCGCAGGACGGCCATGGCAGTGCGATTGCCGCCGTGCTGCCCGAGCGCGACGGCGGCAGCGTGGCGCTGCCAGACCTGACCTATGTGTTCATCGTGTTCACCAATCGCTCCGGCTCGACCTATCTGGGCGAATTGCTGGCCTCGACCGGCTATTTCAACGCGGCTGAGGAGGCGCTGAACGCCGATACCGTGCTGGCAGTGTGCAAGTCGCGCGGAATTGCCACGTTTGCCCGCTATTTCGCCGCGATTGCTGCCGAGCGGTCGCGCAACGGGCATTTCTTCGTCAAGGCCGCCGTGGGACAACTGGCGGTGCTGGCATGGCACGGTATTCTGGGCCGCATCCTGCCGCGCGCGCGCTTCATTGTGGTGGAGCGGATGGACAAGCTGGGGCAGGCCATCAGCTGGCATATCGCCGCGCAGACCGGGCTGTTCACGTCGTACCACGCGCCTCGCGACCGCCCGCCACCGGCCTATTCGCGTGAGGCGCTGACCAACATCATGGTGGCGCTGGCCGAGGCGCAGGCGCGCACGGACATGTTCATGGGCCTGAACGGCATTATGCCGCTACAGCTGACTTACGAATTGCTGACGGTGCACCGGGAGTTCGCGGTTCGGCAGGTGTGCGACTATCTGGGGGCCGACGCGCCGCCCTATAACCCGGCGCGCATCCGGGTGCAGCGGCAGGCGACGGCGCTGAACGATGCGTGGCGGGCCCGCTTTCTGTCCGGGCAATAATTGCAGCAAGTCATTATTTGTCGGAGTTTTGTCGGTTTTTGCTACTCCCGTTGCGCTGCCGGGTGTAAAACTGCGGCACCGCCCACGCCGCCGGCGGCGTGAATGGAGTGTGGCATGGCTATGGTACGCCCGGTGCAACGGCAGCCGCTGCTGATTTCCTCCATCCTCCGTCATGCCGCGCGCCATCATCCGCACACCGGCGTGCTGAGTTGCAGCGGGCCGGGGCTGGTTGAGCGGACCACCTATGCCGCGCTGGAACTGCGGGCGCGGCGTCTGCTGCGGGTGCTGCGGCGCCTCGGCGTGCTGCCCGGCGACCGCGTGGCGACTTTGGCGCTGTCCGGCATCCGCCATCTGGAACTGGCCTGCGCCACCACCGGGCTGGGTGCGATGTTTCATCCGCTCGACCCCGGCCTGCCGGATGACGAGCTGACGCAATTGCTCGACCGCGGCGATGACTGCGTGCTGTTCGTCGATCCGGGTTTCGCTGACCTTGCCGCCGCCGTGCTGCCGCGCGTGCGCCACTGCGTGCGGCGGCTTGTGGTGCTGTGTGACGAGGCCGCGCTGCCGATGGTCTATCTGCCGGTGCCGGTCAGCCTGCATTGCTACGAGCCGCTGCTGGCCGCCGAAGACCCGGATGAGGCGTGGCCGGTGTTTTCCGAGGACGTGGCGGCGGTGCTGAGCGCGGCGGGTGGCGCGGGGGAGACGTTGCCGGTCGTGGCGCACAGCCAGCGCGACATCGTACTGCGCACCATGGCGGCCAACCAGCCAGACGGGCTTGGCCTGCGCGCCACCGACCATGTGCTGGCCGGGGCGGAACTGCATCAGCACTTCGGCTGGGATGTCCCGCTGGCAGCGGCCATGAGTGGCAGCACCTTGCTGCTGCCGGGCTGGGCCGCCGGTGGGGCGGGGCTGGCGGAGTTTGTGGCCGCGGAGCGCGCCACCTGCGTGGCCGCGAGTGCCGAGGTGCTGCTGGGCGTGGCCCGCCATGTCGCGGCACGGAACGCGGGCGGCTGGCCCGCTATGCTGCCCGCGTTACAGCGTGTGGTGCTGGGCGGCGGCGCCCCGGCCGCCCTGCTCGCCGATCTGGCGGCGGGCGGCATTGCTGCCTGCCAGAGCTATGGCGTGGCCGAAGCTGGCGGAATGCTGACCAGCACAGCCCCGGTGGCGGCGCTTGCCGGGTTGGGAGGGGCCGCGCTGATGGCGCGGGCGGGCTCGCAGGGGCGGGCGCTGTTCGGCACCGATCTGCGGCTGGCCGACAGCGACGGCAGCGACCTGCCGTGGGACGGGCTGGCGGCGGGTGAATTGCAGGTGCGCGGCCCGGCGACCGGCCAGATTCTGGGCGAGCCATCCGCCACCGGCGCGGATGGCTGGCTGGCCACCGGCGACGTGGCCAGCATCGACCCGCATGGCTATGTGACGATTCTGGACCGGTTGAGCGACCTGATCCACGCGGGCGGCACCTGGATCAGCGCCACCGCGCTGGAAACTGCGGCGCTGGCGCATCCGGACGTGGCCGAAGCCGCCTGCATCGCCGCGCGCCACCCGAAATGGGTGGAGCGCCCGCTGCTGCTGCTGGTGGCGTGGCCGGGGCGCAGCCTTGATCTGGCGGGCGTGCAGGCGTTGCTGCAACGCCAGTTGCCGCGCTGGTCGCTGCCGGATGCCCTGCTGCCGCTGCCCGCCCTGCCGCGCACCCGCACCGGGCGGGTGGACAAGCTGGCCCTGCGCCGCCAATACGCGGACTACCTCGGCCATCTGCCCACCCGCGCCTGACGGCACGGCGACGGCAGGCGGCATCACGCAGGAGACGCCCGGATGGACGAACTCGGTTTTCACCGCGCCATGTACCGTCCCGGCACGCTGGTGGATGTGGGCGCGCATGACGGCATGCTGACGCTGCCCTTCGCGGCGCTGCCGGGCAGCCATGTGGTGGCGTTCGAGCCGCTGCCGCCCGCCTTCGCCCGGCTGGAGTCGGCGGTGAAGGCGGCCTATGGCGGCACGGTCCCGCCGCATGTCTCGCTGCGGCCCGAGGCGCTGGGCGACGCGCCGGGTGCGGTCACGCTCGCGCTGCCGTGGCTGGGGGAGGACGCCATCGAGCAATGGGCCTCCACCGTGAAGGATTTCGAGGCGCTTCAGCGCGGCGACCCGCGCATCACGCACATCGCGCGCTATGAAGCCGAGGTGATCACGCTGGACAGTCTGACTCTGGACGGCGTGACCGCGATGAAGGTGGACGCCGAAGGGGCCGAGGAGGAGGTGCTGCGCGGTGCCGCACGCACGCTGGCGCGCTGCCTGCCGGTGCTGTCGGTGGAACTGGAGGAGCGGCACCGGGCGGGCTGCACGCGAACCGTGCCGCAGTTCCTCGCAGGCTTCGGCTACGAGTCGTACTTTGAGTTCGGCGGCGTGTGGCACGAACTTGCCGCATTCGACGCGGCCAGCATGCAGGTGGCCCCGCCGACTCCGGCCGACCCGCCGCGTGAGCCGTATGTGTCGGTGTTCGTGTTCGTCCCGCCGTATCTGGCCGCGCGCATGAAGGCTATGCTGTAGCCGCATGTCCTGCATCCGGCGTCGAAAAGGTGCCGATTTGCACGTAATGCGATGGGCCGGTCTGTGAACTAGACATGGACCGGTTGCTGCCGTCCAAGCATGTTGGCATGGCGGTGAGCGGGATGTTCTTGCGGTGATTCATCCGGGCGATACAGTGATTCTGCTTATACGTCCTGCAAGCCCGCCGCAGTTTCGATTTGAGTCTGATGCTGCCACTTTGCTGCAGTCGGTATCGGCAACGCAAAGGGCCGGCACATTGGCCTGACGGGCTCCCGCACTTGCCCTTGAGCGCGTGGCAAAGGTGACAATTTGTTGGCAGCGCCGGATATTGTTAACTTAAATGGGCCAAGTCCGGCGCTGTATTGGTTAACATTAACATGATTTGATGGCGGGCTTTTATGTTTGCGGTGGCGAAGCCGCCCAGCGGCACGCCAACCGCAAATGCCCCACCCGAGTCTAGCGCCGCTTGGCCAGCAGCAATTGTGGTTCGGGACGGTGCAGTTCAGTGGGCCGAACGTCTGCTACCGAACTAATCAACCGGCGAAGTTCATTAATGTAGACCGTATTCATGTCATTCCGGTCCACTTCGTCCTGCTCTTTTTTTGCGATCCAGCGTGCCATCGCCAGCAGGAGCTTGCGTTCGTCATCAGTCATTTTTCCTGCCTCCTTATCCAATGTGCCATGGGATCGACACTGCGGCGGAATTTCTTAACTGGCATTTAATGCCTGCAGCGGGAATTTGTCAACAAACATGCTTTTGCGCTGTCATTCGCCGGTTATATTTCGAAACGGATAGCCCGGCAATGAACCGCCGGTCAGCACACCAAAATGTTATGCGCCGGCACACCACAACAAATAGGCGCGCGCAGCCCGCCATCACAGGGGGGCGCCTGCGGCTGATTCCGGGCCATCATGCAACGAAGGCGGATTTCCGGCGCAATGCGGCCTGCATGGCGAGCCCGTCTGCAGCGGGGGGCGTGACAACGCACAAATGTCTTGCGTAGATAGGTGTTCGAGGTTGAACGGGAGAGCGCGATGTCGACCACCAGCACCACGCAGGAACGGCCAGTGGCCACTGCCACGGCCACGTCCGGCGCTGGCAATTTCCTGCTCGGCAAGGTGGCGCAGCATTTCGCCAATTCGCCGGTCAGCTTTGAAATCCGCACGCCGGATGGCGTGTTCCACCCGTTCGGTCCGGGTCCGGCCGAATTCCGCGTGCTGCTGCACAACGCCGCCGGTCAGCGCGCGCTGACCAGTCTGGACGAAGGCCGCTTCGCCGAAGCCTATCTGGCGGGCGACATCGACCTTGAAGGCGACATGCTGAAGCCGTTCGCACTGCGCAGCGGCATGGGCGATTCGCATCTGGTCACCTATCTGTGGCGCTTCGTGCAGCCCTTGCTGTTCGGGCAGGTGAAGACCAACCGCGCCGCTATTTCATCGCACTACGACATCGACCCGAAATTCTTCCTCTCGCTGCTCGACCCCATTACCCCCTGCTACACCCAGGGCGTGTACGAGAGCGACGATGAGGGGCTGGATGTGGCGACCACCCGCAAGTTCCAGTACTGCTTCGACCAACTGGGGCTGAAGGCGGGCGACCATATTCTGGAAATCGGGCCGGGCTGGGGCGCGTGGTTCGAATTCGCCTCGGCGCGCGGCGTGAAATGCACCGGCATCTCGATCAGCCAGGCCAGCATCGATTTCCTGAAGGGCCGTGCCAAGGAACTGGGCCGCGACTGGGAACTGATCTTCTCTGACCTGCTGGCCTACAAGACCGACCGCAAGTATGACGCCATCGTGATCATGGGCGTGATCGAGCATCTGCCGCAGTATGACAAGGTGCTGGCGAAGTTTCAGGAACTGATCAAGCCGAACGGCAAGATTTTCCTCGATGGCAGCGCCTGCACCAAGAAGTATGAGCTGTCCAGCTTCATGGTGAAATACATCTACCCGGGCAACCACAGCTTTCTGGTGCTGCACGATTTCCTCGACAAGCTGGCGCAGACGCCGATGAAGATGCTGGAGTGCTACAGCGACCGCTGGAGCTACTACCTGACCTTCCGGCAGTGGGCGATCAACTTTGATAACAACAAGGACTTCGTGATCAAAAACTTCGGTGAGTTCAATTACCGCCGCTTCCGGCTGTATCTGTGGGGCGCTGCCTATGAGTTCTACGGGCGCAGCCTTGAGTGCTACCGGCTGATCCTGCACATGCCGGGCGACGATTTCTCGGTCGGCCGCTGAAACTCCGGCGCGGATGGGCCCGCCCCATCCGCGCCGCCTGCTTCAGGGTTACCCTGCTTCAGCTTTTCGGGGCGGGCTGTAATTCCAGCACCAGCAGGCTCGGGTATTCGTAGGCGGCACCCGACTTCACATCGACAATCGAGCCGATGAACAGTGTCGGCACATTGCCCCATTCCAGCACGGTGGTGGTGGACGGCGCGCTGCCCGCCCCGGCGGTGTAGCCGTCATGGGTGCAGCGCACCGACACGTCATCGAAGCTGCGATGAATGGCCACCGTGCCCGGCGTGGTGACGTTCCACGCGCCCTTGTTGTTGGTCAGAATGCACTTGGCTCCGGGAAGGTCGGTGCCGCCGGTGACGGTCTTGACCGCCACGGTCTGATACTTGCCATTGACCTGCGTGGCGCAACCGGACAACGCCAGCCATGGGCACAGCAGGGCGGCGCGGACTAGGGCAGTCTTGTTCACCGTCGGCATCCTTCAATCACCACATGCGGGCAAGATGCCTTGGCCGCAGGCCGCTGCCAACCCGTTTCGCTGCGAAAGATACGTTATCACAATTCCAGCAGAAGCCGTTGCTGCGGGCTGCCGTGGCGGTCACGCCCGGTTCGGTTGCGCCAGGTTCGGTCACGCCCGGTTCGGTGACACCCGGGCAAGGCTTCCGGTGACGGTTACTCCATCCCGGTGATGACATGCTCCACAGCCTCAACCGTGGTCTTTTTCGGGTCGATGTCATCGGCCACAACGCGGCCCCGCCGCATCACCACAATGCGGTCCACCACCTGAAACACGTGGTGGATGTTGTGGGCGATGAAGATACAGGAATGTCCCGAATCGCGCGCCCCGCGCACGAAGCGCAGCACGCCCTGTGTCTCGGCCACGCCCAGATTGTTGGTGGGTTCGTCCAGAATGATCAGGTCGCTGTCGAAATGCATGGCGCGCGCTATCGCCACCGCCTGCCGCTCTCCGCCCGACAGCGACCCGATGGGCGTGGTGGGCGGGATGTTCTTGCCGATGCCGACCCGCTTGAGCAGTTCGCCCGCCACGCGGTCCATCATCTTGCGGTCCATCCGGTTCATCCAGCGCGGCCCGATCATGGGCTCGCGGCCCAGGAAAAGGTTGCGCGCGATGGACAACTGCGTGACCAGGGCCGAGTCCTGATAAATCGTCTCGATGCCCAGCGCGATGGCGTCGGTGGTGCTGTGGATCTGCACCTTCTGCCCGCGCATGAAAATGTCGCCGCTGGTGTGCGGCACGGCACCTGACAGCACCTTGATCAGCGTGGACTTGCCCGCCCCGTTGTCACCCAGCAGGCCCACGATTTCGTGGGTGTTCACGGTCAGGCTCACGTCCTCCAGCGCCTGCACACGGCCGTAGGACTTGTAGATATGGGACATCTGGATCAGCGGTTGGCGCACGGGCTGGCTCATCGCACTACGTCCCCGCCTGATGGCGGCGTTCAAGCCAGCTGTGCAGCGCCATCATCCCCAGAATGATCGCGCCGATGAAGATGTTGTAGGCCAGCCCCGGCACGCCGATCAGCACGATGCCGTTGCGCATCACCCGCAGGATGAAGATGCCCAGCACGGTGCCGAAGATGGTGCCGCGCCCGCCGGTCAGCGCGGTGCCGCCGATCACCACCATGGCGATCACCTCAAGCTCATAGCCGGTGCCGCTGTTGGGGTTGGCCGCCGAGGTGCGGATGGACGAGATCACGCCCGCGAACGCCGCCAGCATGGAGGACAGCATGAACAGCCCGGTCTTGGTGCGGTTCACGTTCACGCCGCGCGCGCGGGCTGCCAAGGGGTTGCCACCCGAGGCCTGAATCCAGTTGCCCACCTTGGTCTGCGTCAGCAGATAGCCCAGCACCGCGACGGCAATGGCGAACCAGAACAGCGACATGTAGATGCGCAGGCCGCCGATATAGAAATCGCCCACCAGCACCTGCGCCAGCCAGTGCCCGCCCGCCGACCATGTGCGCTGCGGAAACCCGTCGGTGATGAACAGCGCGGTGCCGCGCACCACCAGCAACATGCCCAGCGTGACCAGAAACGACGGGATTTTCAGCTTGGTGACGAACCAGCCGTTGAAATAGCCGATGGCCCCGGCCACCCCGAGGCAGACGAGGAGTGCCAGTTCCATCGGCACCCCGCCGCTGTTCATCAATGTCCACATCAGCACCGGCGAGAAGCCGAACACCGAGCCCACCGACAGGTCGAACTCGCCCGAGGTCATCAGCAGCGTCATCGCCAGCGCGATCAGGCCGAGTTCGACCGTAAACGCCAGCGTGTTGCCGATATTGCCCGGTGAGAGGAAGTCGTGGTTGATCGACCAGAACACCACCAGTTCCACCACCAGCAGTACCAGCGGGCCGAATTCGGGCCGGGCGATGAACTTGTTGGCGAACAGGCGTTGGGAGGCGGTGGCTTCGGACAAGGGGGCACCTGCGATGGTTGCGGCGTGAAGCACCCCTCCCCTTGTGGGAGAGGATGGCGGAGGGGGCAGTCCCACACAGTCCGTGGTGCGGCTTACCCCTCCCACCGGCCCCCTCCCGCAAGGGGAGGGGGAGCAGGCCAGGGCCCTACTTGCCCGACATGATCTTGTCGTAGACCGCCGCCGTGTCCTTCTCGTAGATCGCGCCGGTCAGGATGTTGAAGCCCGGCGGAATGCCGCTGGCCGCCATGTTGGCCAGCGACAGCGCCAGATAGCTGGTCGCCTGCGGGTCCTGCCATGTGCCGGCGTTGACGTAGCCGGTCAGCACTTCCTGCGTGGTATCCAGCGAGTTGCCCCAGCCGATCACCGGAATCTCGCCCGGCTTCACGCCGTCCTGGTCAAACACGCGCTTGATGCTGCCGGTCACCAGATCGCCCAAGCCGATGATGGCGTTGATCTTCTTCTTGTTGCGTGTCAGGTAGTCGGACATGCGGTTGATGATTTCCGCCTGGTCCAGCGTGTTGTCGGTCACTTCCCAGGTAATGCCCAGCGGCTTGAACACGCTGGCAGCACCCTGTTCTTCCTGCACGCCGTAGGTGGCACCCGGCACTTCCACCGGCATCCACACGAAGTCCCCGGCCTTCACCAGCTTGTGGTCCACCAGGTACTGCGCCCAGCGGCGGCCGAACACCACCAGATCGCCGCCCACATAGGCGTCGAAGCTGACCTTCGGGTCCGGCGTGTTGAAGTTGATGATGGGGATGTGCGCCTTGTGCGCTTCCTTGGCGATTTCCACCAGGCTGCCCGGGTCGGGCGAGGAGGTGGCGATGCCGTCGGCATGGGCCGCGATGGCGGCGCGCACGGCTTCCTGTTGCGAGGACACGTCGCCGTTATGGAACGAGGTATTGACCGTGTTGCCGGTGTCCTTGGCCCATTGCTTGGCCCCGGCCAGGAAGTAGGTCCACACCGGATCGGCCGGCGAACCATGCGAGACCCAGTAGAATGTCTTGGCGTCGGCGGCCTGTGACAGTCCGAGCACCGTGGCGGCCGCAAGCAGCAGCTTCTTGAACATGGATTATCCTCCCGTTTTGGGTCAGCCAAGGCGGCCAGCGGAAGGCAATCCGCAGCGCAGCCACGGCAGTCCGGGGCGGATGGTGGCATGGCGGCTGGAAGATACGCAAGCCAGCCGTTGCCGGTGCGCCGTCTATTCGCCTGACAAATCGTGCGGCGGTCAGCCCGCCGCAGCGGCGGCTCGCCGGGGCATGTGCGGCCGGGAGGCGGCGCGCGACAATCCCCACAGCGCCACCAGCGTCGCCAGCCACACCACCATCTGGATGCCACTCGGCCGCGCCGCATAGCCCACCAGCGCATGCAGGCTGCGGCCCAGCAGGCTTTTTTCATCCAGCAGCCAGGTGGTGTCCCACAATTGCTCGCCCCAGCCGGGTAGCAGGTCCACGCCATGCAGCACGGCGGCGGCTTGCCCGGCCATGCCCGCCGCCAGCAGCGCGATCAGCACATTGGTGACGGAAAACAGGCGGCGCAGCGGAATGGCCACCAGACCGCGATAAACAACGAACGACAAGGCGACCGCCAGCACCATCCCGGCCACGCTGCCCGCCATCATGTCCGCCGCCCCGCCCGCATTGGCGGCGATGCCGAACATGAACAGCACCAGTTCCGCGCCTTCGCGCAGCACCGCCACCGCCACCACCACGGCCAGGGCAGCCAGCGTGCGCTCCCCCATCCGCACCGCGTGCCCGGCCTTCTTCAACTCGGCGGCCATCTCGCGGGAGTGGCGGGACATCCACACGATGTGCCAGCCCAGCATCACCACCGCGAACAGCAGAATGCCTGCGGTGAACAATTCCTGCCCGATGCCATCGAATGCGTTCGACAGGGCGGCGGCAAACGCCGCCACCGCGCAGGCCCCGGCTGCACCGCCCGCCACACCGCCCGCCACCCAGCGCCCGCGCCCGGCCACGCCCTCGGTGGCCGCAAGCACGATGCCCACGATCAGTCCGGCTTCCATCAACTCACGGAACACGATGATCAGGCTGACCAGCACGAGGCGGCCTCCGGTCTGCAATTGCGAATGACTATCAACACGTCGGATGATGTCAGATGCAATACGCTTTCCGCAAGGGGCGGGGCCGTGCCCAGTTGTGTTAGCAGATACGCCGCCTGCGGACCCCTGCCGCGCCCAGCAGGGCCGTGACCAGCAGGGCGAGGCTCGCAGGCTCCGGCACGCTGGTGCCAGACGTGCCGATGCTGCACCCGGTGGGGGCCGCGATGCGGGCAATCTGGTCGTTCTGGGACAGGAAAAGCGTGCCGTTGGCCGGGTCGAGCGAGGCGTAATCGCCGCGCGTGCCGCCGCTGGCGATGATGGTCTCACCCGTGCTCGACGGATTGATCAGCCCCACCGTGCCATCGTTGTTATTCACCACAATCTGCCCGGCGAACTTGCAGGTGCCGCCCAGCACGCCCATGCCGTCCGAGCCATGGCCCAGATAGCCGGAATCGAAAATCTGCGAGCCGAAGCCGGAGCCGGTCACCAGACTGAAGCCGAACACGCGATCCTGCGTGGTGTCGGCGGCATAGGCCACCATGCCGTCCGGTGAGACGGTCACGCCGTCAATCTGGTCGCCAAACACCGTGTTGATCATGGTCACCGCGCCGGTGCCCGGGTCGATTTCCACCAGCCCGCTGCTGGAGGAGGCGAGCAGCTTGCCGCTGGTCTGATCGCCCCACAGTCCGTAGACCGACGACACGCTGGTGGTGATCTGCGCGCCGATGGTGCCGTTCGAATTGAAGTTGTAGAAGTTTCCAAACGACTGCGATCCGTACAGCGAGCCGCCGATTTCGGCCATGGCGAAGCCCGGGCCGACCGTGCCAACCAGCGTGCCGGCGCTGGCGGACTGGTTGTCCACATCATTGAAAACATAGGTGGCACCGGTTGGACCGGTGGGCGCAATCAGTTGCCCGACGGCGTTCACGCCGACGCTGACAAAGATATAGCTGCTTGAGCTGGAATAACTGTAGGGGCCGATCACGGTGCTCAGCGTGAAGCCCATCCCGCTTCCGGTGCCATTCAATGTCAGCGGCGCCGCTGCTGCCTGTCCCATTGCGGCGTGCGCGAGCCCGATCATCAGGCACGCAGCAATTGCAGCCTTGTTCTTGTTGATTGGCATTTTGCCCGCTCCTGTGAATCCCCCCGGATATCATTGGGCTAACAAGATCGTAATTTGCAAATGAAAGTTACACGTCTTGACGGTTTTCACCGTTCCAGCCGTCCCCGCCAGTCATCGATCAGGGCCGCGAGTTGCGCGCGGTTGAACGGTTTGGAGAGGTAGTCGTCGATTCCGGCGGCCAGCAGCAATTCACGGTCGCCCTCCATCGCGTTTGCGGTCATGGCGATCACCGGCACGCGGCCCTTGCGCCCGCCCAGCGCGCGAATGGCGGCGGTGGCGGCAACGCCGTCCATGCGCGGCATCTGCACGTCCATGAACACCAGATCGTAGTCGCCGTCCGCCGCGCGCTGCACCGCCTCCATCCCGTCGCTGGCCAGATCCACCCGGTGGCCCATGCGGCCCAGAATGGCGGCCGCCACCTGCCGGTTGGTCACCACGTCGTCGGCGACCAGCACGGTCAACCCGTCCCCCGGCACGGCGTGCGGCGGGGCGGTCCGGTCCCGGGGCGGCGGGGCAGGCGGGCGGGTGGCGGGCAGGCCGCTTGACAGGTCCTGCAACCGCGCAATCAGCACGCTCGGGCGCACCGGCTTGGCCAGCACAAGGTCAATCCCTGCGATCAGCGCCTGTTCGCGCAGTTTCGCGCTGGGAATCGAGGTGGCCAGTATCAGCGGCAGTCGCGCCAGCGCCGGGTCGGCCCGCACCGCAGCAGCCATGTCCAACCCGGTCTGGCCCGGCATCTGATGGTCCAGCACCGCCACGGCGAAGCCCGCCCCCTGCGCTGCTGCCGCCCGCGCCGCCTCCAGCCCGGCTTCGGCGCTGGAAGCCGCCGCAAACTGGCCGCCGACGCTTTCGATCTGGCGGCGGAAAATCTCCAGATTCACCGGGTTGTCGTCCACCACCAGCACCCGCACCCCGGCCAGTGCCGGTTCGGCGCTTGGGGGTGGCGCGGCTTCGGCGCGCGGCAGCTTCACGCTGAACCAGAACGTGCTGCCTTGGCCCTCCTGGCTGTCAAACCCGATGCGCCCGTCCATCGCCTCCACAATCCGCCGCGAGATCGCCAGCCCCAGCCCGGTGCCGCCATAGCGGCGCGTCATCGACGAATCGGCCTGCGTGAACATGCTGAACAGGCTGGCCTTGGCCGCATCCGGAATGCCCACCCCGGTGTCGGTGACTTCAAAGCGCACGCTGCCGCCCTCGCCGGACCG
The DNA here is from genome assembly GCA_903864895.1 of uncultured Rhodospirillales bacterium. Classification (GTDB taxonomy): domain Bacteria; phylum Pseudomonadota; class Alphaproteobacteria; order Acetobacterales; family Acetobacteraceae; genus CAIPHQ01. The sequence continues at coordinate 11,777 of CAIPHQ010000187.1, read as the reverse complement.
CGTATCGGGTGCCACGGTCAGCACTACGCTGCCGCGCTCGGTGAACTTCACCGCATTGCCCGCCAGATTCAGCAGCACCTGCCGCAACCGCCCTTCATCGCTGCGCACCCGGCCCCGCAATTCGGGGGCCACGAAGCAGGCCAGATCGACATCCTTCCCGGCAAGGCGCGGGGCCAGAATGTCCAGCACGCCTTCCACCAGCGCGCCCAGATCAAAATCATGCTCCTCGAAGTCGAGCTTGCCCGCCTCCATCTTCGACAGGTCGAGAATGTCGTTGATGATGGCCAGCAGCGCCTCGGCCGAATTGCGCACGATGCCCGCTGATTGCCGTTGCTCCTCGGTCAGGTCGGTGTCCAGCAGCAGGTCGGTCATGCCGATGATGCCGTTCATCGGCGTGCGGATTTCGTGGCTCATCGTGGCCAGAAACTCGCTTTTCGCGCGGCTGCCCGCCTCGGCCTGTTCCTTGGCTTCCAGCAGGCTGCGGCGGTAGGCGCGCGCATGGCGGATCAACAGCAGCGTGGTGCCGCTGCCCCACAGGCCAGCCGACAGGCCGCCATAGATCATGCTGAACAGGCGGAAGCGCGAATCGTCCAGTTCGTCCAGCCCGTCGATGCTGGCCAGCGCATAGGCGGTCATGCCCTCGGCTTGCAGACGTTGCTGCGCCAGCACCACCGGCGTGTTGGCGTTGCCCATCCGGTACGGAAACGCGTCGCCACTGGCACTGGTCAGCGGCAGCGGCGGCACGGTGTCCAGCCGGTACAACTGCATCCGCTCCTGCGGCGTCAGTGTGCCGGCAGTGCTGCCGGGCAGGCTGTGCAGATGCCACTCGGGCTGTGACGTCAGAATCACCACGCCATAGCGGTCGGCGACAAACGCGCCCTGTGCCGCAATGCCACGCGTGATGCGCGGCACATCCATTTTCACCACCGCCACACCCAGCAGCCTGCCGTCGCGGATGATGGGGCTGGAGTAGTAAATGCCCGGAATATTGGTCACGCGGCCAACGGCATATTGCACTGTGGGCTTGCCATCGCGCGCCGAGCGGAAATATTGCCGGTCATCGAAGCGGGAGCCGACAATGCTGTTCGGCTCGGTATAGTTGCTGGCGGCGATGCACAGCCCGTTCATGTCCAGCACGTACACCAGATCGATTTGCATCGTGGTGGCCAGGAACGCCAGATCGGCGTCCAGTGCGGCGGCCGTGGCGCTGCCGTCCAGCGCTGCCGCCGCCAGCGAGCCATGCGCCACAATCTGCGGCACCGAGCGGATATTGGCCATCGAACGGCTGAAATCATTGGCAAAACTGGCCAGCCGCTGGCTCGCATCGTGTTGGGCATGGTCCAGCAGCGCGGCGGCTTCCTGCTTGCGCCACAGGCCGGTGCCGTACCAGCTGAACACGCCCATCAACACCAGTGTCAGCAACGCCGCCGGACGGCTGGCCCAGATCAGGGCCGCCCGGCGGCGGGACATGGCCGGTTTCATGGCGGCGGGCGCGGCGCGGATCAGGCAGCCGGGTCGGGGTCGAGCGCCTCAAGCCGCAGCGGCAGAATCTCGCCCAGCCACGCGGCATGGATGGTGTGGTCGGAGGTCTCGCGCCCGGTTTCCGGGTGCACCAGCACGGCAAGCCCGCGCCGGTGCAGCATCAGCCAGGGCACCACAGCGGCAAACAGGCTCGGTGCGAAGGCGGCCTGAAACATGCCGCGCGTGTGTGGTCCGATGGGCGCATCGTGCCAGCGGCCCAGCAGCACCTGCGGAAACTGTGCCGCCAGTTCGGCGCGCACCGCTTCGGCGTCTGGCCGCGTGGCGGCGTCGTAGTAGATATGCGCGTGGAAGTCGTGGATTGCCTGCGGCATGACGGCGGACCGGACCAGAAAGCCGACAGCCTAACCATGCCGCGCGGCGCTTGCCATATGGGAAGCGGGGGGAAGCCAGTATTCTCCGCCGCCCGCGAGGTCCAGTTCCAGCACGGTTGGCTTGGCAAGGCGCGGAAATGTCAGCCGTGCGGCACCATCGCTCCAACGCCAGTCCTCGCCGCCGCGCCGCGCGTGCCAGCCTTCGGCGCAGGCATCCGGATGCAGCGGCCAGCCCGCCAGCCGGGCGCTGCGTAGCGCGACGCCAAGGCGGCGGGTGTCGCCCGAAACCCACCCCGCTTCGGCGGGCACAAAGCTGCGGCTGTGCAGCCACACCGAGTCTACGCCTGCGGGCAGCACCACGCGCCAGCCCTGCGCCGTGGCGTCCGCGGCGAGCGTGCCGCGCGCACAGGTCAGGCCCAGCCCACAATCCGCGCTGCGCTGCCAGCCGAGATGTTCGGCCCGCGCGGCCAGCACTGCGCGGGTTTCGTGGGGATGAAGCTGCAACGGGGCCGCGCCGTGCTGTGCCCACACGGCCAGCGCGTCCGCATCCGGGTTCGCTGCCAAATCCGGGTGCAGCGCGCGCACGCCAGCCTCACCCGCAAACAACGCCCGGTTGCCGGTATCCAGATAGCTTTCCGCTGCCACGCCTTCGGCGAGCAGGATGCCGTGGCGGTCCAGTTCCACATGCCAGTATTCGATGCGGCCGAAACTGTCGTCACGCTGAATGCTCGCCCCGTTCACCAGCCGCCCGGCCGGGATCAGCACGCCATCCAGAAACAGGCAGTGCTCGGGGGAGAGCAGCAGGTCGCGGCACGGCACGCCGGGTGCGATGGCATCGGCGCTGATGCGCACCGGGGCGGCGCGCGCCGGGTCCGGGTGGCGGGCCAGGTCGATGGTGGTGCAACCCACCCACCGCACAGGGGCCACCGCGCCATCGGCCAGTTGCACCGCATCGCCGGGCCGCAGCGACTGCACCGGCGCGGGGCCGCCGGGTGTGGCGATGTGCGTGCCCGCCGCAAAGCACGCCACTTCCACCAGCGACCCGCCGAAGCTGTCCGGCACCACATGAAAATACAGCCCGTTGGCCCCCGGTGTGAGTGGCAGGTTGACCGAGTCGCCGCCCGCGCCGGTCACGAACAGCGTGCCATCCGCCGCTGCCGCGCCACCGATGCCGAACGGGCCACTTGGCGTGGAGGAAACCGAGGTGAAATCAATCGCATCGCCCGGCTTCAGCCCGGTCAGCGCCACGTTCAGCGCCCCGGTGCCCGGCAGCACCAGCAGCGTCACGCCGTCGCCGAAATCGATGGTCGGCGTGGCGGTGGCGGCCAGCGCGTCCAGCGTCAGCGCGCCGCCATCAGCCAGATGGATGGTGCCGTTGCCGTCCAGCGTGGCGGCAATGTGCTGGGCGGCGGCGTCCACGGTGAACACGCCGGTGTTGACCAGCGTGCTCTGTGCCCCGCCGATTTCCACCGTGCTGCCCGCCACCGTGGCGGACAGCGTGGTGCCGGTGCCGAACGTCTCACTGCCGCCATCGGGCAGTGCAATGCGGTCCAGCACGCCGGTATCGCCCGCCATGATGGCAAGGTTGGTCGCCCCGCCGGACAGGCGCAGCGTGGTGGTATGCGCGTCCAGCGTCACCGCGCTGCCGCCCGGCGGGTCCAGCAGCGTGACCGGGGCGGCATAACTCAGCGCGCCGGGCAGGGCGGTGACGTTGTCCAGCGTGGCACCATCCAGCAACACGCCGCCGCCGCCCGGCAGCAGCGTGCCGTTGGCCAGCACGCCGCTGATGGCAACACCGCCGAACAGCCCGGCATCCAGCGTGCCGCCGTCCAGATCCAGCGTGCCGGTGATATCCAGCGCGCCATGCAGCGTGCCCAGTGCCGCCAGATGCACCGATCCGCCCAGCACAATCCGGTCTGCCGTGATGGTGCCGGTGTTGAGGAAACTGGCAACGCCCGCGCCGATGTCGATTTCGGTGGTGAGAATGCCGGAGGTGATGCTGCTGACGCCGCTCGGGTCCACCGTGATCGACTGCGTGGAAGTGTCGATCAGCGTGATGACGCCGGTATTGTTCACCGCGCCGCCGCTGAAACCCAGCCGCCCGCCCGCCAGCGCCAACGTGCCGCTGTTGCTGAAACTGTCCGACGCGATGTCCAGCAAAGGTGCGAAGGCGGTGGTCCATGCCAGCGTGCCATAAACCGGCAGTTTCAGCCCATGCGGGCCTTGTTGATAGCCGATTACGGCATCAGCGGTCTCGGCCACCTGCAACGGCAGCACGGTGATCTGGCCCTGATTGTCAAACCCCGCCGCGTCAATGCGCAGCGGGTGCAACGCGCCGGTGGCGGTGTTGGACAGGATGGTACCCAGATTGGTGAAACTGCCCGCCCCGGTCAGCCCCGCCACGGTGCTGTCCATCGGGTAGAACACCGAAGCGGGGTCCTGATACAGCGACACCACCGCTTGCGCCCCGAGTGTCACCTGCGCCGCATCCGCCGCCGCCAGCAGCGTGGAGCCGCCGCCGGTCTGGTCCAGCAGGAACGTCACGGCATCGTATGTGCCGCCCAGCAGCGTCATCTGCCCGGCGGCCACAATGGTGCCGCCCGATGGCACGGAGGCTGCGGCGGTGGCGGCGTCAATCGTCACCCCGGCGAGGGCTGCGAACCCGCCCGGCACCGCCACGCCTTCCAGCGTGCCGCCCGACACCGCAACACTGCCGGAACCCAGTGCCAGCGTGCCGCCCGCGATCAGCCCTTCCAGATGCAGCGCCGCGCCCGGTGCCAGACTCAATACGCCGCCGAGATCCAGTTGGCCGGACACGTCGAAGGTCACGCCCGCGCCCACCGAAACATCCAGCGCCGCCCCGGCGCTATCCAGTGTGACGGTGTAGCTGCCGCTGCCCAGCAGCACATCCTGCCCGGCTCCGGGGAGTTGCAATGGCAACCACTGCGCCTGCTGCGCCCAATGTCCGTTGCCGCCCCGCCAGGTAATGGTCGCCGCCATGTGCGTCCCCGCCACGATTGCGAGACGGGACATAGCTCATTTCGGCTGCAAACCCCAACAATAAAGATTCAATTCTGCGACTGCTGACCCGGCAAATCAGATGTGCTTGGGCTGCAAACACACCGGGGCATGATTCACTGTGTATTAACTATTTTATGACGATGGCAGTTGTATGCACCTCATCGCACGCAATTGTCTGCGGCGGCACCCAATAGCCGGGGGCGGCGTTGGCGCAGTGCAGGTCCAGCACCCCGCCGCCCGCCACCGGCAACACGGCGCATCCGGTGGTCCAGCGCCAGCCCGGCTCCGCAGGGTGCCAGCCAGCGCCCGGTCCGGCGAGGTTGCGCCCATTCAGCGTCAGCGCGTGCACCGCCAGCCCCAGACTGCGCCGGTCGGGTGAGGCCGGATCAAGATCGTGCGGCACGAAACTGCGGCTGAACAGATGCAGCGTTCGCGTGCCATGGGGCACCGTGGTGGCCCAGCGCAGCCGCCCGGTGCGCAGCATCTCCAGCCATCGCCCATCTGCCCGCAGGCTCGGGGCCGGGCCGCGCAGCCACCGCCAGCCCAGCCGCCGCGCCCGCGCGGCCAGACGGCGGCGCACCTGCGCCAGCACCGCGCCATCCGTCAGCAACGGGGCCAGCGCATCGGCGCGCCAGCCTGTGGCGGCCAGATCGGGGAACAGCGGCCGCACCCCGGCCTCGGCGGCGAATTGCGCGCGATTGCCGGTGTCCAGATAGCTTTCCGCAGGCAGTCCCTCGGCCAGCAGCAGCGCGTGGCGGTCGAGTTCCACGTGATGATAGGTCACGCGCCGCACCGCCCGGTCCCGCGCAACGGTGGCCCCGTTCACCAGCAACCGCGCCGGGATCAACGCGCCGTCCACCCACACCGCATGATCGGGCGACACGCGCAGGTCGCGCGCCGGAACACCGGCGCTTATTGCCCCGGCGCGGATCAGCACCGGCGCGGCGCTGTCAGGGCAGGGGTGGCGGGTGAGGTCCACACTGAACTGCCCCACCCAGCGCACCGTCTGCGGCGTCCATGCGCCATCCCGCCGCGCCAGCACCGTATCGCCGGGGCGCAACGCCTCCACCGCAGCCGCGCCGCGCGGTGTCGCGATGGCGGTGCCGCTGGCGTAGCAAACGGTGGCCGCATCAAACCCGATCAGGCTGCCGCCATTGCCGTCATCGGTCAGCGTCCAGCCGATATTATAGTCCCCGGTCTGGCCGGGAGCGGCAAAGCTGAACGGGGCCAGTGTGCCCAGGCTCGCCACGCCCAGATCCGGGTTCCACAGCGACGTTGCAGTGTCGATGGGCAGGTTTGGCAGGTCGGCATAAACCTGCGTGAACCCGTCACCGGGGCCGAAGCTGAACCACTGCGCGTCGATCACGCCGGTGAACTGTGTGCCATCGTCCAGCGTGAGCGTGTTGAACGGCGTCAGTACCACGCTGCCCGCGAAGCTCTGTGTCAGCGCCAGTTCCAGATTGGCCTGCGGTGTCAGCGTGCCGCTGCCGGTCAGCACGCCCGCATAGCTGAAATCGGCAACCCCGCCCGACAGCGTGCCCTGCACATCCAGCGTCGGCGCGCTGATGCCGCCATCCAGCGTGGCCTTGGTGCCCGGCTCGATCCGCAGCGTGCCCGCGCCCGGCAGCGCGCCGATGCCGATCCGCATCACGGATGTCGCATCGAGCGTCACGCCGCCACCGCTGGCGGCCGTGATCTGCACGGTTCCGGCATTGCCCACCGCCAGCGTGCCGCCACTGGCCAGCGTGGTCAGCGTCATCGCCCCGGCGTTGAGGATGGCGGTGCTGGAAGTGAACACGCCGCCGCTGACGCGTCCGCCGTCGATCTCGATGGACATGCCGGAAATGGTGCCGGCCACCGTCAGCGTGCCCGCACCGGTGCTGTCTGCGCCCACGGTCAGCAACGGCGCACCGAGCACGGCGGGGGCGGCGTTGCCGGTCATGTTGCCGCCGACAATCCAGCGCCCGCCGCCGGTCACCAGCGCCGAGGCCACGCCGCCGCTGCCGGTGGGGCTGAACTCCGGCGCGCCAAACAGCGCGTCGCGCGAATCGCTCAGCAGGCCGCCGCCTTCCACGGTCAGGTCGCCCTGACCGCCGTTGCCGATGATCATGTCGCCGGACAGCGGATTGGCGGTCTTGCCGCCATCGGTCCAGATGCCGCCGTTGATCACCAACTGGCCATAGCTGCGCAGATTGCTGCCCAGTGCCGTCAATTGTGCGGATACGCGCGCGCCCACGGCGGTAAACTGGCCTTGCGCGCCGGTGCTGTTCGAGCCGATCAGCAGGCTGCCGCCCGCCGCCGTCACGGTGCCGCCACTGACCACCGTACTCCAGTCCGCTTCCAGCGCCGGGGTGCCGGGTTCGGCTTCAGGGTTGCTGCCGCCGGTCAGCACCAGCACCGAGCCTGCCGACAGCGTCAGGCCGGTGAACTGGCCCATCCGCACATTGGCCGCCGACACCGCAACGCCGGGCTGGATCGCCAGCATGCCGTTGGTCACTGCAATCGTGCCCGCCACCACCAGCCCGCCCGTGGCGGTCAACGTGCCATTGGCGGCATCCAGCACGATGGAACCGGCCGTACCGCTGCTGACGGCCACCGACAGCGGAATGGCCGAATACGTGCCGTAGATACCCACCGCAATGCCGCGCTGCGGCACCAGACCGCCGGACCAGTTGGCCGCGCTGCTCCACAGCCCGGCGCCGCTGCCGGTCCAGAACGCCACCGGGGCGGTGGGCGACAGCGCCAGCACCGTGCCGCCCGCGCCGTCATCGGCCAGCGTGAAGTCGCTGGCCAGCAGCCCGGAATTGGGAAAATTCAATGTGGCCGTGTCACCGGCGGCATCGGCCAGTTGCATCGTGCCGGGTGCCCCCGGCATGTCGGTCAGAACACTGGCCCCGCTGGCAAAGGCCATCGCGCTCAGGTCGATGGCATCCCCGGTGCGAAACCCCAGAATGCTGTTCAGCACCGGGTCCGCATCGCGGTCCAGCAGCGTGCCGGCAAAGGTGGTGAACTGCACCGTATCGGCGGTGCCCACTGACGCCACGGTGACGCCGTTGCCCACCAGCACCGTCAGCGGTGCCGTGACCGGGGTGGTGACGGTGATCACGCTGGCCGGGGCCACCGCGTCCACAATCAGTGTGTGTGGCTGCCGCTTACCCGCCCCCGCAGCCATCACCGTCTCCGCCGTGCGCGGCGGCACAATGCCGGAAGGTTAACGGCTTGCGCAAACATTCTGGCGGTCTCCCGCGCGTCAGGCCGTGCCTTCGGCGGCCACGCCGTGCTGCGCCAGCCATGCCGCGACCGTCTGCAACACCTGCGGCGCAGGCTGGAAGCCGTTGGTCAGCAGGTCGTAGCTGTTGCCCTGCCCGGTGCCCGCGATCAGCGTGGGGAAGCCGCGCACGCCCACCTGCTGCGAGATGGTGAAATCCTGCCGTGTTTCGTCCCGCGCTGCGGCACTCTCGAACTCTGCCAGAAACGCCGTCCGGTCTGCCCCCATCTCGGCGGCGATGTCGCCCAGCACTTCGGTCTGCGTCACGTCGCGGTTTTCGGCGTAGAACGCCGATTGCAGGCGCCGCAGCGCCTCCAGCGCAGCGGCGGCCGAACGGCGGCGCAACACCACGGCCGCCCGGCTGGCCGGTTCGGTGTCGTACACAAAGCGCTCGCGGTCGAAGAACCGCAGGTCGAACGGCTGCCCCGATGCCGCGCCTACCCGCTGCCAGCCCTCGCGCCGCTGCGCCATGGTGGCCGGGTCCATCGGCTCGGTGGTGTAGGGCCGCAGGCCGCCCAGAATCAGCCGGATCGGCAACGCATCGCCATATTGCTGCTCGATGGCCGCGATGGCGGGGGAAAACCCCCAGCACCACGAACACATCGGGTCGGCAAAATACACCAGATGCGGAACCTGCATGGCGAATCCTCGGGGCGGCTTGAATGCGGCGGGTGGGGCATTCATACACAAGCGTGCCGACACCGCACCACCACAGCCGCGAGACACCTGCACAAATGTTGACCGGAATCCGCGCCTGCGTGTTCGACGCCTACGGCACGGTGTTCGACTTCGCCTCCGCCGCCGCCCGCTGCCCGGACATTCCGGACTGCAACCGCGCGGCGCTGACCGCGCTGTGGCGCGACAAGCAACTGCAATACACATGGCTGCGCACCTTGCAGGACCGCTACGTGGATTTCTGGCAGGTGACCGGCGAGGCACTGGATTTCGCGCTGGACACGCTGGATCTGGCCAACCCCGCGCGTCATGCGAAGCTGATGGACCTCTATCTGTCCTTGTCCGCCTTTCCCGAAGTGGCGGATACGCTGCGCACGTTGCGGGCACGCGGGTTCACCACCGCCATCCTGTCCAACGGGTCGCCCGCGATGCTGGCCAGCATCGTCACCCATGCCGGGCTCGATGGCCTGTTCGATGCGGTGCTGAGCGTGGACGCGGTGCGCAAGTTCAAGACGCACCCGGCGGCGTATCAGTACGCGCTCGACACGCTTGGCGTGTCGGCGGGGCAGGTGTGCTTCCAGTCGTCCAACGCGTGGGACGCCCATGCGGCGTCGGCCTTCGGAATGCGCGTGGTGTGGTGCAACCGCTACGCCCAGCGCCGCGAACGCCTGCCGGGCACGCCGGATGCCGAGATCACGACTCTGGCAGAGCTTCCGGCGCTGCTGGAGCAGGCATGAACGATTTTCCGCAGATCCCGGAATTCGGCGCGCCGCCCGAGGTCGCGGCAATCTACGACGATCTGCGCGCCGTCTCGGGCGTGCCCACGGTCAATCTGATCTGGCGGCACTTCGCCGCGTTGCCGGGCGTGCTGCCCTGGGCGTGGGCCGCGGCGCGGCCGGTGATGGCATCAGCGCAACTGGCCGCCGCCCGGCAGGCGATGGCCGGTTCGGTGGCATTGCCGCCCCTCGGACCCATGGCGGCCCCCGCAGCGGCGGTGGCGGTGGTAGACGGCTATGTGCGTGGCAACCTGACCAATCTGCTGACGCTGACCGCGCTGCGCCTGTGGCTGGAAGGCGCTCGCCCGCCTGCCGAACTGACCCCGGCGCAAGCCCAACCGCCCGCCGCGCCGCTGGGCAAGCTGCCCAGCCTTTCCGATCTGCCTGCGCCGTTGGCAGCGCAGGTGCAGGCGCTGGCGGACCGGCACGACGGCGCGGCCGGCACGGTGATTCCAAGCCTGTATCTGGCGCTGGCGCCGTGGCCTGCGGTGATTGCCGGGTTGCCGGACGTGCTGGTTGCGCTCTACGACCCGGCCACCCTGCGCGCCGCGCGGGCGGCCACCGTGGCCCGCGCGCAAACGGCGGCGCTGGCGCTGCTGCCGGACCCGCCACCGCCACCCGGCGCGGTGGCCCAAATGCGCCCGGCGCTGACCCGTTTCACCACACTGCTGATCCCGGACATGGTGCCGGTGTGCCTCGCACTACGCCGCGCGATGGCAGAGGCCGATCAACCCGGCTGACCGTGGCGCTCGTGCTGAATCGCGGTTGCGCTGTCAGGCGCGGGCCTTGTCCGGTGCGTCCAGCCACATGAACAGCAGCGTCGCCATCGCAGCACCCAGCAATTGCGCCACGATGAACCCCGGCGCGTCCATCGGCCTGATGCCCGCAAACGTGTCAGTCAAAGCGCGCGCCAGTGTCACCGCCGGATTGGCGAATGACGTGGAAGAGGTGAACCAGTACCCCGCCGTCACCGCACAGGCCACCGCATAGGGGATGGCGGCCGGAAAATGCCGCACGCCACTCCAGATCACGCTCAGCAGCGTGAAGGTGGCGACAATCTCGCCCACGAACTCGCCGCCGGTCTCGCGCACATGGGTCGAGGCTTGCAGGATCGGCAGGCCGAACATGGCGTGCGCCAGCCACACGCCCAGCACGGCCCCCGCCACTTGCACCGCCAGATAGGGCGGCACATCCCGCCACGCCATCCGCCCGCGCGCGGCCATCGCCAGCGTGACCGCCGGGTTGAAATGCGCGCCGGAAATCGGCCCGAAGGTCAGAATCAGCGCCACAAGCCCGCCCGCCGTGGCGATGGTGTTGCCCAGCAGCGCCACGGCGATGTTGCCGCCCGCCAGTTTCGCGGCCATCACGCCGGAACCGGCGACGATGGCAAGCAGCAGCGCCGTGCCAATGGCCTCGGCAGCCAGACGTCGGGACAGGCTCACGCCACCACCTGTGTGCCGTCTTCCTTGCTGATCGGCCCGCGCTGCGGATCGGGCAGAATGTCCAGCACCGCCTCGGATGGGCGGCACAGTTTTACGCCCAGCGGTGTCACCACGATGGGCCGGTTGATCAGGATCGGGTGTGCCAGCATCGCGTCCAGCAATTGGTCATCGCTCAGCGCCGGATCGGCCAGACCGAGATCGGCATAGGGCGTGCCCTTTTCACGGATCACGTCGCGCACCGGAATACCCATGCGGGCGATCAGGTCCACCAGTTCGGTGCGGCTTGGCGGGGTTTTCAGATACTCGATGACATGTGGCTCGGCCCCGCTGTTGCGGATCAATGCCAGCACGTTGCGCGACGTGCCGCAGGCCGGGTTGTGATAGATGGTGATGGTCATTCGGCCGCTCCTGCACAGCAGGCCGAGGCTTTCGGCGCAGGCGGTGCGCAGCAGGCGGAGGTCTGGACTTCGATGGGGGCGTGGATCGGGGCAAGGTCGATGCTGACCCCGTAATCCGTCGACTCACCCGTGGTCAGGAACGTCTCCCAGGTCAGCCCCGCCGGGTCCGCCACCCAGGATTTTTCCGACTTCGCATAGCAGCAGGTGGTGGCCCCTTCCTCCAGCACCGCCGCACCCGAGTCTTGCAGGCGGCCATACACCTCGGTCAGTTCGGCGGGCGATTCAACCTGAATGCCCAGATGGTCCAGCCCCGGCGTGCGCCCGCGCGCCGAAATGGCGAAGTT
>CAIPHQ010000186.1 GCA_903864895.1 uncultured Rhodospirillales bacterium | reverse complement strand
CGTCTGAGTCAGGCCGTGTTTGCCCGCTACCTCAACCTCACAACTGGTTACGTATCGCAACTGGAGCGGGGGGCAAAGCGGCCCACAGGGGCGGCGCTGGTGCTGCTGGATGTGATTCGGCGGCGGGGGATTGAGGGGATTCTGTAGGCGGGGGATGTGCGGCCATGTTCGGCTTATTGCAACTTCGCTGGGCAAAGTGCCGCCCCATATCGTTGTGCGAGGCAATAGGGCCAACGTTCCCTTTAAGCTGAGTGCCGAACTGAAACGCGATGCTTGCAGAAATCGAACTAGGCTGTAACGTCACACTAATGATGATTTCAAGGCTGGCGGTATGATCTCGGCACTCCCCAAGCGTCCTCAGTACGTTACCAGATTCTACGGGAACGTAGACTATGCGTTGGACGTCATTGCCAATCAGCAGATAACTTTCGTTCACGCATCCGCGTTGAACGATCCGTTTGATCCATATTTTTTTCTGGAGACGGATTTTGGTGAGGACGGCGCGCACCTGCTGAACTACATTCGAGAAAACCATCCACGCGATGAGGCACTGTTCAAGCCGCTGATCATGGCTGCAAGCTTGCAACAGTCATTAAAAGAAATTAGAGAAAAATTGCTGTCATGGAGAAAGTCCACTTTCGTATTTTCCACGAGTGCCGAATGTGAAGGAATGCACCCTAGAGACAATCTTTATATGTGGGGTCATTACGGAAACGGCCATCGTGGCGTGGCGATAGAATTTGATACAGAATGCATGGCGACTTCCGTGCTCGAATATCATAAGACTATCAACCAGTTCGCCCTAGAACCACAAGAGGTAATGGGCAAAATTATTGTATAGAGATAATTTTCCGCCACTGACCGCCGAGCAGTTTTATGAATATATGAAACAGGAGATGGAGTTTCAATTTAGCAAAATTTCTGAAAAGCAGACTACCGGCTTGGAGGAATATTTTAGCTTGATGGGGCATGTGAAGGGAGTTGTATGGGCAAGAGAAAACGAGTGGAGACTTATGTGGAAAAATGACGAAACTAGGATGAGGGTAGTTAGGTGTCCAATCATAAAAGGGTCAGTAGTTGGGATATATTTTGGCCTAAATCTTTCTGAATCAGCTAAATCAGACTTCGCTATTGAAGCAAAAAACAGTTTCCCGGAGGCTGGGCTGTTTTCGGCAAAGAAGCGCCTAGGCGGCCTAGCCTTGGATTTTGATGCAGTTTAAAAAGGACGCGTAGCACGCGTAGTCCAGATGCCAGGTCGTAGGGCTTGTGCAACCCGCCGAAGCATAGTACCGGCCTACCAAGTCGCTGTAGGCCCCAAGACGGGAACCAACATCAAGTGTGCCAACGTCACGTTGCGTTGGTGGGTTTCACCCACCCTACTTGGGCAATAATCGCGCGTTGTCCGCCAGAACTGACAGCGCACCATACCAGCGTTCCATGATCTGCCGCCCTGCCCGCAACACCGCGGCTTCCTGCGCCAGGAGGGCGGCCTCGATGCCGCCGCGCGGCGTGCGTACGCGCTCCACCACTTCGCCCTCGCCCGGCGTCTGGCCCTGATACTCAGTGTAGATATGCGGCATTGCGCAAACCTTCCGTCACGACCGTGCCGGTGCGAACCGGCTACACGCGCGGTTTGGCGAACCCGGTTGTCCAGGCCACAAACTCATCATCGGTCCATTCGCCCGATGCAATGCCCAGCATCGCAAGCACCGACTCGGCGTCCGGGGCGGTGAAATCGAAGCCGTTGAGGTCGAGGAAGAATTCCAGCGCCACATAGGCCGTTCGTTTGTTGCCGTCGATGAACGGGTGGTTGCCCGCCAGCGCCAGCGCATAGACCGCCGCGAGTTCCGGCACCGAAGCCCCGGTGTAGGCCAAATGATTCTGCGGCCGGGCGAGCGCACTTTCCAGCAACCCATCATCGCGCACGCCGGACGCGCCGCCATGCTCGCGGATCTGCTCACGGTGGATCGCAAGCACAAGGCGGCGGTCGAGCCAGCGCGGGTCTGGCGCGCTCACTTGGCCAGTTCGCGCAGCACGTTGCGGCGGCGCTTCATGATGTCGCGGGCGCGGGCCAGGTCTGCCTCGAATTGCGCGTCGCTGGCGGTCAGCAGCAGGCCGTCGCGGCCCGCCACCGCGTTCAGCGTGTCGCCTTCCGCCAAATTCATCTCCGCCAGCAACTCCTTGGGGAACACCACCCCCACCGAATTGCCGATCGCCCGCAGTTTCAACGTCGCCATGTCAGCCTCCGTTCTCACGGACGTTATAACATGGCGGCGCCGGACCTGCTACAAAATGAACCGGCTGAGGTCGCCCTTCCTGGCCAGCGGGGCTACTTTCTCCTGCACATAGGCGGCGTCCACCACCACCTCGGTGCCGCCGCGGTCGGTGGCGGAGAAGCTGATTTCCTCCAGCAGGCGTTCCAGCACGGTGGCCAGACGCCGCGCGCCGATGTTTTCGATGCGGTCGTTGATGTCGGCGGCCAGATCCGCCAGCGCGTCCACGGCACTGTCCTCGAAGCGCAGCGTCACACCCTCGGTGCCGAGCAGGGCGGTGTATTGTTTCAGCAGCGAGTGTTCCGGCTCGGTCATGATCCGGCGCAGATCGTCGCGCGACAGCGGGGCGAGTTCCACGCGGATCGGCAGGCGGCCCTGCAATTCCGGCAGCAGGTCGGCGGGTTTGGCGATGTGGAACGCGCCGGAGGCGATGAACAGCACAAAATCGGTTTTCACCGGGCCGTATTTGGTGTTGACCGTGGTGCCCTCGATCAGCGGCAGCAGGTCGCGCTGTACGCCCTCGCGGCTCACGTCGCCGCCCCGGAAGCCGCCTTCGCTGCTGCGCACGCAAATCTTGTCGATTTCATCAAGGAACACGATGCCGTTCTGCTCGGCATGCGCCACCGCGTCCTTGGTGAGGCGGTCGTTGTCGAGCAGCTTGTCGGCTTCCTCGCTTTCCAGCGCGCGGCGGGCGGCTTCCACCGTCATCTTCTTCGGCACCGGCGCACGGCCCATCATGTTCTTCATCATCTCGCCGAGATTGATCATCTGCCCCGGCGGCATGCCGGGCAGGTCGATCTGGCCCACCGGATTGCCCGGCGCGTCGATGACGCTGACTTCGATTTCCTTGGTCTCGAACTCGCCATTGCGCAGCATGCGGCGGAATTTGCTGCGCGTGTCGGCGGCGGCACTGTCACCCACAAGGGCGGTGATCAGCCGCTCCTCGGCGGCGGCTTCGGCTTTCACCTGCACGTCCTTGCGGCTGGCGTCGCGCAGCATGTTGATGCTGGCATCAACAAGATCGCGCACAATGCTGTCCACGTCGCGGCCCACGTAGCCCACTTCGGTGAACTTGGTGGCTTCCACTTTCAGGAATGGCGCCTGTGCCAGCTTGGCGAGGCGGCGGGCGATTTCGGTCTTGCCGCAGCCGGTGGGGCCGATCATCAGAATGTTCTTCGGCACCACTTCCTGCCGCATCGCCTCGGGCAGATGCTGCCGCCGCCAGCGGTTGCGCAGCGCGATGGCCACCGCGCGCTTGGCGTCATTCTGGCCGACGATGAAGCGGTCGAGTTCGGAGACGATCTCGCGCGGCGAGTAGGTCGGGACTTCCATCATCATTCCTTACGAGATCGTCTCGACGATCACGTTGTAATTCGTATAGACGCAGATATCGGCGGCGATCTTCATGGCCTTGCGGGCCACCTGCTCGGCGGACAACTCCGGCATGTCGATCAGCGCGCGCGCTGCGGCCAGCGCAAAATTGCCGCCGGAGCCGATGGCGATCACGCCGTCTTCCGGTTCCAGCACGTCGCCGTTGCCGGTGAGGGTGAAGCTGCGGTCGCGGTCGGCCACCGCCATCATGGCTTCCAAGCGGCGCAGATAGCGGTCGGTGCGCCAGTCCTTGGCCAGTTCCACGCAGGCGCGCTCCAGTTGGTTGGGGTAGCGTTCCAGCTTGGCTTCCAGCCGCTCCAGCAGCGTGAACGCGTCGGCGGTGGCGCCGGCGAACCCGGCGATGACGCTGCCATTGCCGATGCGGCGCACCTTGCGGGCGTTGCCCTTGATGACCGTCTGGCCGAGGCTGACCTGGCCGTCACCGGCCATGGCCACCACGCCGTCGCGGCGGACACACAGAATGGTCGTGCCGTGCCAGCCGACCGGGTCATGGGGGGATTGGGATGAGTTCTGCATAACGCGGCTACATGGCGCGCGGCCCCCGGCGCGGCAAGACGCATGCGCCCCCGGGTGAACAGCCCGGCGCAATCGCCCGGCTATTGTTTGCTCCGCCGCCCGCTTTTCGCTAGGACGCGGCTATGTCCCGCACCGCCAGCCTGACCCGCACCACTTCCGAGACCGATATCCGGCTCAGCCTGGATCTCGACGGCACCGGCCGCGCCGAAATCGCCACCGGCATCGGCTTTCTGGACCATATGCTGACCGCGTTTGCGCGGCACAGCCTGATCGACGTGTCGGTGCAGGCGGTGGGCGACCTGCATGTGGATTATCACCACACCACCGAAGACGTGGGCATCGTGCTGGGCCGCGCGATCAACCAGGCGATTGCGGACAAGCGCGGCATCCGCCGGTTCGGCCATGCCGTGGTGCCGATGGACGAGGCGCTGGTGGAAGCGGCGGTGGATTTTTCCGGCCGCCCGTTTCTGGCGTGGGACGTGGCGTTCCGCCAGCCGAAGATCGGCACCATGGACACCGAATTGTTCGAGGAATTCTTCCGCGCCTTCGCGTTCAACGCGCTGATCAACCTGCACATCACCCTGAAGGCGGGCACCAACGCGCATCACGTGGCCGAGGCCTGCTTCAAGGCCACGGCGCGGGCAGTGCGCGCGGCCGTCGAGATGGACCCGCGGGTGGGCGATGCGGTGCCGTCCACCAAGGGCGCGTTGTGAACATCTACACCGCCCACACGCGGCCCCGCCGCGCGCCGGAATTGTTGCGCGAGGGGTTCACGTGGGGCGGGCTGGTGTTCGGCCCGTTCTGGCTGCTGGCGCAGGGCGCGTGGGTGGCCGGGGTGCTGGCCCTGTGCGCCGATGTGCTGATCGCCGTGCTGGCGCGGGGGGATGCGGCGCTGGTGCTGGCGGCCTGCGTGTCGTGGCTGATTGGCCTGTTCGGGCAGGATCTGCGGCGCTGGACGCTGGCGCGGCGCGGCTTTCATGAAGTGCACGTGCTGGCCGCCCCCGATGAGGACACAGCACTGGCCCGCCTGCTGGACCGCAGGCCCGACCTGATCGAAGCCGCGGTTGGCGCGGAGTTGCGGCGATGATGCGCGTGGTGGTGATCGACTACGGCAGCGGCAACCTCGCCTCCGCCTCCCGCGCCCTGGCGCTGGCCGCTGAACGCGCCGGGATTGATGCGGCGGTGAGCATCACGGCCGATGCCGGTACCGTGGCGCGGGCGGATCGCATCGTGCTGCCGGGGCAGGGGGCGTTTGCCGACTGTGCGCGCGGTCTGGCCGCCGTGCCGGGGATGCGTGCGGCCATCGAGACCGCCACCGATGCGGGCACACCCTTCCTGGGCATCTGCGTCGGCATGCAACTGATGGCCGAGCGCGGGCTGGAACACACCGTCACGGAGGGTTTCGGCTGGATCGGCGGCGAGATTGCCGCCATGGACGTACCGCAGGCGCTGCGCTTGCCGCAGATGGGCTGGAACGAATTGCAGTTCACGCCCGGCGCGCATCCGCTGCTGGACGGGCTGGTGCCGGGCGATCACGGCTATTTCGTGCACAGCTACGCCTTGCAGGGCGGCACGCCGGGCCAGACCATCGCCACCACCGAATACGGCGGGCCGGTGGCCGCCATCGTGGCCCGCGGCAACCGCGCCGGCACCCAGTTTCACGTCGAAAAAAGCCAGGAGGTCGGCCTGCGCATTCTGGCCAATTTCCTGCGCTGGACCCCCTGACCATGAGCGGCCATCGCCACGACGAGCACGAACCCGACAGCGGGGCGGAAGGCAGCCATCACCGGCTGGTGGAGCGGCTGACCGACCTGAGCGAGGATGATCTGGGCGCGCTGTGCGAGGCCGCCAATGCCGCGATCATTGATGGCGGCGGCTTCGGCTGGGTGCAGCCTCAGGCACGCTCATCGCTGGAAAGCTACTTCAAGGGCACCATGCTGGTGCCGGAGCGCGAGTTGTTCGTCGCACGGCTGGACGGCATCATCGTCGGCAGCGCGCAACTGGTGCGCCCGGCGCGCAACAACGAAGCCCGCGCGTTTGCCGCCGACTTGCAACACTCGTTCATCGCCCCGTACGCGCGCGGCCACGGTCTGGCGCGCGAGATGACCGCGCGGGTCGAGGAATCGGCGCGCTCGCTGGGCTACCACCTGCTCAATCTGGATGTCCGCGAATCACAGGACGCGGCCATCGCGCTGTATGAATCGATGGGCTACATCCGCTGGGGCATCCATCCCGCCTATGCGCGGGTCAGCGGGCGCACCGTGCGGGGCATTTTCTACTACAAGCTGTTGCAACCGGGCGGGCGGATTGGCGGATGGGCGGGCTGACACTTTATCCGGCAATCGACCTCAAGGACGGCCAGTGCGTGCGCCTGCGCCGGGGCGAGATGGCCGATGCGACGGTGTATTCTGACGATCCGGGCGCGCAGGCGAAGGTCTGGCAGGACAGCGGCTGCCGCTGGCTGCATGTGGTGGACCTGAATGGCGCCTTCGCCGGGCAGTCGGAAAATGCCGAGGCGGTGCGGGCGATTCTGGCCAGTGTCACCATTCCGGTGCAACTCGGCGGCGGCATCCGCGACATGGTGGGCATCGAACGCTGGCTGGTGGCGGGCGTGCGCCGCGTGATCCTCGGCAGTGCGGCGGCGAAAAACCCGCAACTGGTGCGCGATGCCTGCCGTAGCTGGCCGGGCCGCGTGGCGGTGGGCATTGATGCACGCGACGGCTACGTGGCCACCGAGGGCTGGGCGGAAACCTCCACCATGCGCGCGCTCGATCTTGCGCTGCGCTTCGAGGATGCCGGGGTGGCAGCGATCATTTACACCGACATCGCGCGTGACGGGATGCTGGGCGGGCTCAATCTGGAACAGACGCTGGATCTGGCGGCGCAGATTTCCACGCCGGTCATCGCCTCGGGCGGAGTCGGCGATCTGGCCGATCTGGCGGCGCTGAAAGCCGCGTCCGGCGGGCGGCGCGGGTTGATCGACGGGGTCATTGTCGGGCGCGCCCTGTACGATGGCCGGATCGATCCGGCCGAGGCACTGGACCTGCTGGCCGCCTGAACGGACAAGCGGGCGGGTGATCCGCCATCGCGCTGTGTGACACTTTTGTGTCGCAACATCTGTGCTTGCGCGGGTGCGCTAAACTCCTTTTATGGCCCCCCGGCTGAGGGTAGCGATGTGCTGAAACTGCGGGTGATTCCCTGCCTGGACGTCAAGGACGGCCGGGTGGTGAAGGGTGTGAACTTTGTCAGCCTGCGCGACGCCGGGGACCCGGTGGAGCAGGCGGTGGTGTACGATGCCGCCGGGGCTGACGAACTGACGTTTCTGGACATCACCGCCAGCCACGAAAATCGCGACACGATTCTGGACGTGGTCTCCCGCACCGCAGCCCGCGTGTTCCTGCCGCTGACCGTCGGTGGCGGCATCCGCTCGGTGGGTGACATGCGCAATCTGCTGCTGGCCGGGGCGGACAAGTGCAGCATCAACTCCGCCGCCGTGGCCCGCCCCGAACTGGTGGGTGAGGCGGCGGAAAAATTCGGCAGCCAGTGCGTGGTGGTGGCAGTAGATGCCAAGCAGACCGCACCCGGCACGTGGCATGTGTTCACCCATGGCGGGCGGCGCGACACCGGCATTGATGCTGTGGGCTGGTGCCAGCGCGTGGCCGCATTGGGCGCGGGCGAAATCCTGCTGACCAGCATGGACCGCGACGGCACCGGCAAGGGGTTCGACCTCGACCTGTTGCGCGCGGTGTGCGGCGCGGTGCGGGTGCCGGTGATCGCCTCGGGCGGTGTCGGCACGTTGCAGCATTTCGCCGAGGGCGCGCAGGCCGGGGCCACCGGGCTGCTGGCCGCCAGCGTGTTTCATTTTGGCACCTTCACCATCGCCGAGGGGAAGGCGGCACTGGCGCAGGCCGGATTGCCGGTGCGCCTGCCGCGCCCGGTGCTGGCAGCGTAGGCGGGGGACGGCATGGCAAAAAAAGTGGCGGAATTGGCAGCGCCCAAAAAGGCGGTGAAGAAAGCCGCAACCAAGCAGGCCGCCGCCCCGCGCGACCCGGCCTTGCCCACCGGCGAGGTGCTGGACCGGCTGTGGAACGTGGTGGCCAGCCGCAAGGGGGCGGATCCGTCCGCCAGCCACTCCGCCCGCCTGCTGTCGCGTGGCACCGCCAAGGTGGCGCAGAAATTCGGCGAAGAGGCCGTGGAGTGCATCATCGAGGCGGTGGCAGGCAACCGCGCCGCCCTCGTGTCTGAAAGTGCGGACGTGCTGTACCACCTGATGGTGATGTGGGTGAACGCCGATCTGCCGCCCGCCGAGGTGTGGGCCGAGTTGCAGCGCCGCGAAGGTGTCAGCGGTGTCGCGGAAAAAGCCAGCCGGGTGCAGAAACTCGCCATCCGCCACGGCGTGATCAGCCGCAAGATTCCGTAGGGCAGCCACGCGGCGGGGTCATTGCCGGCCGCCTGCGCCCCCTTGCCACCGCTGCCGCGCGGTGGTCAGAAAGCGGCCCCTCAACACGGATCACCTTTCACATGAGCGATACCTCCAGGCTTGGCTTCCCCGATGCGGCCCGCAGCCTCGGCGTGCCGGTGCGCGTGCTGCGCAGCGCCATCCGCGCCGGCAAGATTCCCGCCCCGCCGCAGGCCGGCGCCACCGCCGTGCTGCCCGCCGCTTGGCTGGACAGCGTGCGCGCAGCCGTGGCCGCGCAGCCCAAGGCGCTGGCCCGCTCGCTGCCGCAGAAGGTTCCGGCCTTCGCGCGCTATGAGGGCACCTCGGCGTGGCGCAAATACACCAAGCGCGTGCACGAATTTTACCGCTTCAAGGCTGCCGCGAACTAACGCCAACGGTCCACGGCAAACCCCCTCCGCGTGGCGGAGGGGGCTGACTGCGCTTGGCTAGTAGCAGGGCGGATACGGGTAGTAGCCGCACGCCGGGTGCGGCGGGTAGCCATACGGATACGGATGTGCCGCGGCTGCGTAGAACGCGGTGCGCCGCGCCGTACGCCGCGCCACGCCTGCGAAGGACAGCGGCGTGAACGGCAGGCCGATGATGTCGATGAACACCGCCGCCGGCCCGTCCGCCCCGGCCAGATCGCCTTCCAGCACCTTCACCGTGAACGTCAGATTATCACCATCCATCCTGGGTGCGGTCAGCACCACCACGGCGTCCTTGGTGACGGTGGCGTCCTTGTTGACCACCGAGACCGTGGCGTTCGGCGGGTCCTTGGCAAAGCTGTCCCCGGCAATCGCCCATTCTTCCAGCAGATGCGCGGTCAGCGCATGTCCCGCCGCGCGCACCGGGCGGTCGGCGAAGATGATGGCGTTGGGCGACGGGCCATGCAGCGTCAATGTGCTGCCGGACAGCGTGGCGCCGCGCGCGTTCAGCACGATCAGCGCCGGTTCGATCTCCTGCGCGGCGTGCGCCGGCACGCCAATCGGTTTCAGCCCGTCCGGCGCAGGCTGCGCCAGCGCCGCCTGCGGCACCGCCGCCAGCGCCAGCAATCCGGCGCACAGGCCGAGGGCACGTCGTCCAAGCATATCTGGTCCTCCGTTCTGGATTGAAGCACTTAGGCATGGCCCCTCCGCGCCCCGTCAAGCCAGCATGGCGGGAGCGAAACGGGCGGGCTGTGCCGCCGATTGCCTCTGTCGCCCCGCCTGCGCCTGTGCATGAATCCGCGCCCTCGGACAGAAGGATGCGGACGTGGCGGTGGAGCAGGTTGAGACGCTGGTAATCGGCGGCGGTCAGGCCGGGTTGTCGATGAGCGAGCAACTCAGCAAGCAGGGCCTGAAACATCTGGTGCTGGAGCGGCACCGCATTGCCGAACGCTGGCGCACCGAGCGGTGGGACGGACTGCACGCCAACGGCCCCGCGTGGCACGACCGCTTTGCCGCCATGACCATCGCAGGCGTGGAGCCGGACGGCTTCGCCTCCCGCGACCAGATGGTGGCGTATTTCGAGGCTTACGCCGAACGCATCGCCGCCCCGGTGCGCAGCGGCGTGGAAGTCACCGCCCTGCGCCGCAAGCCGGATGGCAGCGGCTTCCGCGCTGAAACGGCTGCGGGTGTGATCGAGGCCACCAACGTCATTGCCGCCACCGGGCCGTTCCAGCGCGGCATCGTGCCGGATGTGGTGCCGGCGGACAGCGGCATCGTGCAGATGCACTCCACCGCCTACCGCAACCCGGCGCAATTGCCGCCGGGCGCGGTGCTTGTGGTGGGGGCCGGGTCATCGGGCACGCAGATTGCCGACGAACTCGCGCGTGCGGGGCGGGCGGTGTATCTGTGCGTCGGCCAGCACCAGCGCCCGCCGCGCCGCTATCGCGGGCAGGATTTCTGCTATTGGCTGGGCGTGCTGGGCCTGTGGAACCTGCCGCGCGACCCGGCGGCGCAGCACGTCACCATCGCGGTCAGCGGCGCCTATGGCGGCCACAGCATCAACTTCCGCCGCCTCGCCCGCAGCGGCGTGACCCTGCTGGGCCGCTTGGACGGCTGCACCGGTGGCACGCTGCACATCGCCCCGGATCTGGTGCGCAATCTGGCCGAGGGCGATGCCTCCTACCTTGCCCTGCTCGACGCCGCGGATGCCTATGTGGCGCGCACGGGCATTGACCTGCCCGAGGAACCCGCCGCCCGCATCCCCGAACCGGACCCGGACTGCGTGACCAACCCCATCCTGCGCCTCAACCTGCGCGACGCCGGGATCGGCAGCATCATCTGGGCCACCGGCTTCAAACTGGATTTCGGCTGGCTGCACGCGGGCGTGTTCGATGCCAACGGCACCCCGCTGCACCAACGCGGTGTCACGGACGTGCCGGGCCTGTATTTCCTCGGCCTGAGTTGGCTGTCCCGCCGCGCGTCGAGCTTCATTTTTGGCGTGGAGGCGGATGCGGCGTTTCTGGCGGAGCATATTGCCGGGCTTGGGTAAGGGCGGGGCAAGCTGGCGCGGGCCGCGCCGGTCCCCACCCGGCCAAGTCACTCAGACGCCCAGGCCGGCCGCCGCGAGGCCGGACGGACGGGGACGGACCTTGACGGTCACGTCAACCTGTTGCCCCAGCCCTGCCAGGATCGTCATCAGGCGGTCGATGGTAAAGCGGTCAAGGTTCGCGTTGCGAATGCGCGAGAAGTCGGCGGCGGCAACGCCGGTCAGGTCATGGGCGGCCCGCGCGGTCAGGTGCCGGTCCTCAAGCACACCGATGATCTGTGCTGCCAGCAAGGCCCGCAGTTGCTCGCGGTCGGCTCCGGGGTGACCGAGATCGCGGAAGATATTGCCGCTGCCGCGAATGATCTCGCTGTCGTCACTCATCCCAGTCTCTCTTTCAGCCGCTTCAGCCGTTCGTGGATCAGGTCGATATCGGGCTTGGGTGTCTTGATCCCGGACTTCGATTTCTTCTGGAACGCATGAAGCACCCAGATATCGCTGCCGATCTGCAACGCATACGCCACGCGGAATGCATCGCCCCGATGCTTCAGTGCCAGTTCCATTACCCCGCCCTCAAAGCCGGCCAGATGCTTGGCGATGTCTGGCATCCGGCCTTCGGCCAGAATGGTCAGCGCCCGCGCCATTTCGAGTTGCGCCCCTTGGGGGAAGTCCTCGAAATCCTTCCGGGCGGCCTTGATCCAGCTGATCGGGCGCGTGTCGCGAAGCATCCGCGGAGACTTGTCAGATTTGACAATGCCGGTCAACCACCTCGCCAAGCGTTGCGCGTTCCACAGAGGCACCGCGCCGGCATTCCGGCCCGGCCGGTCCAATGCTAAAGGCCATAATCTGACGGAGCGGCAGGGCGGCGATGACGGACACGGCAAAGTGGCGAACCGAAGGCGTCAGGGTCGTGCGCGGGGCCACGCTGGCACACGCCATCAGCGGCGGCGGGCGGGCCACGGTGTTTGATTTTGCCGGGGCCAGCGGATCAGAGACATGGATCGGCGCCGTCGCGGTGCCGCCGGGCGGCAAGACCGGGGCGCATCACCACGGCAACACCGAAGTGGCGCTGTATGTGGTGGCCGGGCGGGCGCAACTGCGCTGGGGCGAACGGCTGGAATTCATGGCCAATCTCGGCCCCGGCGATTTCGCCCATTTCGCGCCGTTCGTGCCGCATCAGGAAGTCAACCCTGAGGCCGCGCAGACGCTGGAACTTGTGGTGGTGCGCAGCAACAGGGAGGGCATTGCGGTGGCTATCCAGACGATGCCGGCAGAAGCCCCCGAGGATGTGTACTGACGCACACCAAACTGCAACGTCATGGCCGGCCTCGATCCGGCAATCACACGCCATGCACCGGCCATGGCAGCGAAGATTCAGATCATCGCGTCAGGCCCGGCGATGACGGTTCAGGAAATTCGCAAAACGGACATTTCTACCCGTACTGCCGCACCCGCTTCAGGCCGGAGACCACGGCAGAGCCGCTGACATCGGCCTGATAGGCCAGATGCACCACCCGCAGCGCCTCCTGCCACGCGGCCAGATCGGCGCCGTCCGGGACCGCCGCGCTGGAGAAACCGCAGCGCAGCAACTGGCTGTACTGGTCGGGCAGGAAATGTCCCACGGCGCGGATTTCGCCGGTGTAGCCGTAGCGTTCGCGCAGCGCCCGCGCGATGGTGAAGCCGCGCCCGTCACGGAATTTGGGGAATTCCACCGCCACCAGCGTCACCCGGTCCAGATAGGGTGCGATGTCCTCGGGCTGCGTGGTGGATTTCACCTGCACGCCGAGTTCGGCATTGCGGCCCGCATCCACACTGGCCATGCGCGCCAGCGGAATCAGCGCGGGCGCGTCGGGCAGCGGCGCGTCATCGGCCACCGCCACGAAACGGTCGGCAACCGGCAGGCCTGCGTCAAGCAGCGGCATACAAAGCGTCCTTGAACGGGGCCATGCCAACGCGGCGATACGTGTCGATGAACTTTTCATCCGCATCGCGGCGCACGGCCAGATAGGTCTGTATCAGGGTCTCCACCGCGTCCACCACCTTGTCGTAGGGCACGGCGGCACCGATGATCTCGCCGATGGCGGCATCGTTGGTGGCCGAGCCACCCAGCGTGATCTGGTAGAATTCCTCGCCCTTCTTGTCCACGCCGAGCAGGCCGATATGGCCCACATGGTGGTGGCCGCAGGCGTTGATGCAGCCGGAGATGTTCAGGAACAACTGGCCAATGTTGTATTGCCGCTCCAGATCGGCGAACCGGCTGGACAGATCCTGCGCCACCGGAATGGCGCGCGCATTGGCCAGACTGCAATAATCCAGACCGGGGCAGGCGATGATGTCACTGATCGTGCCGATATTCGGCGTGGCCAGTTCCAGCGGCACCAGCGCCTGCCACACGTCGAACAACTCATCCTGCCGCACATGCGGCAGCACGAGGTTCTGGATGTGCGAGACGCGCAGTTCATCGAACGAATAGCGGTCGGCCAGATCGGCCACCGCGTCCATCTGCTCGGCCGTCGCATCGCCCGGCACGCCGCCGATGGGCTTCAGCGAAATCACTGCCGAGATGTAGCCGGGCTGCTTGTGCGGGTGCGTGTTCTGCCGCACCCATGCGGCGAACCCGGCATTCTCCGCCACATGCCGCGCCAGCGTGGCTTCGGCGTGGGGCAGCACGTCGAACGGCGGCGGGGCGAAATGCGCGCGGATGGCATCCACCACCGCCGGGTCGATGCGGTATTTCTGCTTCGGGATGAAGCCGAACTCACGCTCCACCATTTCGGTAAACCGCTCATGCCCCACGTCGCGCACCAGAATCTTGATGCGCGCCTTGTGGATGTTCTCCCGCCCGCCGAGCGCGTTGTACACGCGCAGCACGGCTTCCATGTAGGCGAGGAAATCGTCTTCCGGCAGCCAGTCGCAAATCTTGAAGGCCAGCACCGGCACGCGGCCCAGACCGCCGCCGACCCAGACTTCGAAGCCGATCTGTCCTTCGGCGTTGCGCTTCACCGCCAGCCCGATGTCGTGCATCTGGATCGCGGCGCGGTCCACCGCAGCCCCGGTGATGGCAATCTTGAACTTGCGCGGCAGGAAGCTGAATTCCGGGTGCAGCGTGGACCACTGGCGCAGGATTTCCGCGTACACGCGCGGGTCCACGCTCTCATCCGCCGCAGCGCCCGCGTATTCGTCGGTGGTGACGTTGCGGATGCAGTTGCCGCTGGTCTGGATGGCGTGCAGGTCGGCTTCGGCCAATGAGGCGAGCACATCCGGCGCGTCGATCAGCTTGATCCAGTTGAACTGGATGTTCTGCCGCGTGGTGAAATGCCCGTAGCCGCGATCATAGGTGCGCGCCACATGCGCGAACTGGCGCATCTGGTGTGAGCTGAGAATGCCATACGGTACCGCGCAGCGCAGCATGTAGGCGTGCAACTGCAAATATAGCCCGTTCATCAGCCGCAGCGGCTTGAACTCATCCTCGGTCAGGGCGCCCGCCAGGCGGCGCTCCACCTGCCCGCGAAACTCGGCGACGCGTTCGCGCAGGAATTCGCGGTCATACGCGTCGTAATGGTAGATTCCGGCGCGCGTGGCTTGCGGCGGCAGCACGGCGAGGCCGTCGGCGATGTCCATGTCCATGTCCGGCTCCGCTCAGGCGGCTTGGATGAGAGTGGTGGGCCCGCCCGCGCGGAAACGCTCGCGGGCGCGCAGCGGGGCCGGGCCGTGCGGGGTCACGGCCACTTCGATCAGATAGCCGCCCACCACCAGTTGGGCGGCTTCGGCGGCGGCAGCCTGCGCCATGCCCTGCTCGCCCGCCTCGCCCAGAAACACCGCGGCTTCGGCGACGGTGTCAGCCCAGCGGCCGCCGTCAGCCAGCCATACCACCGCGCCATCGCGCAGACGGTTGGCGGAAACCACCAGCGGCTGTGCCGCGCCTTTGGTTTTCACCTTGGCCTGCATCAGAAATACGCCCCTTGCGTGTGGAATTACACAACAGCGTGTCATATAGGGCACCCGGCGCAGATAATCCACGCCCCCGGCAGCGGAATATCACGGAGGCCTGCCATGCATCACAGCCGCCCGGTCACGCGCAGCCACAGCAGGAATGCGGCATCCCACGGCACGGCCGGCACCTCGCGCAGCCGCCAGTACCAGCGGCGGCAGTGCCCGCGCGCGGCGGGGCCGGGCGGCGGCGGGGCGGCACGGGCGGGCACACCCGCCAGACGCAGCAGCAGCACGCAGCGCGGCAGGTGGTAGCGGCCGGTGGCGGCATAGACCGGCCCGCCCCAGCCGCGCAGAAGGCGGCGCACCGCGCGCACCGAGGCCACGGTGTTCAGCGCCGTGGGCTCCAGCAGAATATCCGCCTGCGCCACACCCTGCGCCCGCAGCAGCCCCGCCATCACCGCTGCCTCCGCCGGGCCGTGGCGGCCGATGCCGCCGGTGGGCACATAAAGCGGGCGGTCCAGCCCGGCGCCGAACGCGGCGGCCGCCTGCACCCGCCGCAGCAACGCGCCGCTCGGGCGGCCATCCGCCCGCACCGCCGCGCCAAATATCACGATGGCCGCGCGCGTCATGCCGCCCCCCGGCAATGCCATGTGACAAACCGCCCCGCGCCGCCTATGCCGGGGCCATGCGGCAAGCACATACACGCGGGTATTTCGGGATCGGGGTGGAGGGGGTGTCCAAATCCGCCAACACCGGGGCATTGCTGCGCACCGCGCATGCGTTCGGGGCCAGTTTCTGCTTCACCATCGGCGCCGGGTTCGACGCGCGGGCCAGCCGCAGCGCCGACACTGCCGACACGCCCGCGCATGTGCCGCTGTGGCGCTACCCCACCCCCGCCGCGCTGACCCTGCCGCAGGGCTGCGTGCTGGTGGGCATCGAGATGCACGAGGACGCCACCGAACTGCCCAGCTTCCGCCACCCGCTGAGCGCCGCCTACGTGCTGGGGCCGGAGCGGTCGAGCCTGTCCTCGGAATTGCTGGACCGCTGCCGCCATGTGGTGCGCATCCCCACCCGCTTCTCGCTCAATCTGGCCGTGGCCGGGGCTTTGGTGCTGTACGACCGGATGTTGCAGCACGGCCGCTTTGCCGAGCGTCCGGTGGCCAGCGGCGGCGCGCAACCCTTGCCACCGGCCGCCAGCCACGGCGACCCGGTGTTCCGCCGCTACGTGCCGGGCTGGATCGCCGGGCGCGGCGAAGCTGCCAACGACACCGAGACATGACGCACCGGCGCTTGTTTGCCGC
This sequence comes from uncultured Rhodospirillales bacterium, assembly GCA_903864895.1. Taxonomy (GTDB): domain Bacteria; phylum Pseudomonadota; class Alphaproteobacteria; order Acetobacterales; family Acetobacteraceae; genus CAIPHQ01. The sequence goes on along the minus strand of CAIPHQ010000186.1, from coordinate 11,078 downwards.
CCGCGCCACCCGTATCTCTGCCGCCATGCGCTCATGCCCGTCTGCCCTCCCGCTCGGCCTGTTCGGCCTGCTGCTTGCGGCCGCCCCTGTCTGGGGCGCGACCACGCCCACCACGACTGCGCCCGCCACGGCTGCGCCCGCCACAACAGCGCAGGCCAAACCGCCCGCCAAACCGGCCACGCCGCCGGCCGGGCCCAAGAAAATCGGCACCTTCGACGACTGGACCGCCGCCACCAACAAGGAAGGCGGGCAGACCGTGTGCTACGCCTTCACCCGCGCGCAAGCCTCCACCCCCGCATTGGCCGGACGCGGTGACGTGGTGCTCACCGTCACCGAACGCCCCGGCGGGCGCGACGCGGTGGCCATCAGCGCCGGGTTCGCCTACGCCGCCAACGCCGCCGTGAAGGTGAAAACCGACACCGCCGAGTTCGACTTCTACACCGCGCAACGCTCGGCCTTCGCGCGCGACGGCAAGGCCACCGTGCAGGCGTTCCAGAAAAGCAAGCAGGCCGTGGCGCAATCCCCCGCGCCGAAGGGCGTGGTGGCCGACACGTTCAGCCTGAAAGGCTTCTCCGCCGCCTACGCCGCCATCGTCAAAACGTGCCCGGCGGGCAAAGCCAGCCAATGAGCGGTGCCGGGCAAAGCAACCCCATGAGTGCGGCGCTTGAACTGAACGAGGCCGAGCGCACCCGCATCCTCGCCAAGACCGCCCGCTTCAACCCGCCGCCCGCCAAACTGGCGGATGGGCGGCGCGATCTGGTGGGGCTGTCGCGGGAGGAGATTACCGCCGAACTGGCCGGGATCGGTGAAAAACCGTTCCGCGCCAAGCAGTTGTGGCACTGGATCTACCATCAGGGCGCGACCGATTTTTCGCGCATGTCTACCATCGCCCGCCCGTAGCAGGAAAAACTCGCGGACAATTTCGTGGTCGGCCGCCCGGAAGCCGCCATCGTGCAGACCAGCGAGGATGAAACCCGCAAATTCCTGTTCCGCTTCCGCGACGGACAGGAAGCCGAGACCGTGTATATCCCCGACCGGCAGGAGGATCGCGGCGCGGTGTGCATCTCCAGCCAGGTCGGCTGCACGCTGTCCTGCCGCTTTTGTCACACCGGCACGCAGACGCTGGTGCGCAATCTGGGCGCGGCGGAAATCGTCGGCCAGTTCATGGCCGCGCGCGACAGCTACGGCGAATGGCCCAGCCCGCACGGCGAGACCCCGCGCCTGCTGAGCACCATCGTGCTGATGGGCATGGGTGAGCCGCTGTACAATTACGAGAACGTGGCCAAGGCCATGCGCATCGTGATGGACGGCGAAGGCATCGGCCTGTCCCGCCGCCGCATCACTCTGTCCACCAGCGGCGTGGTGCCGATGATGGACCGCGCGGGCGCGGAACTGGCCGTCAACCTCGCCGTCAGCCTGCACGCGGTGCGCGACGATTTGCGCGACGAGATTGTGCCGCTCAACCGCAAATACCCCATCGCCGACCTGATGGCCGCCTGCCGCCGCTACCCGGCGGCCAGCAACGCGCGGCGCATCACTTTTGAATATGTCATGCTGAAAGGCCTCAACGATACCCCCGCCGACGCGCACGAACTGATCCGGCTGATTGCCGGCATTCCGGCCAAGGTAAACCTGATCCCGTTCAACCCCTGGCCGGGCAGCCCGTACGAAACCAGCTACGGCAACGCGATTGACCGGTTCGCGCAGATTGTCATGGATGCGGGGTTTTCTTCGCCGGTTCGCACGCCGAGGGGGCGGGATATTTTGGCGGCGTGCGGGCAGTTAAGGACGGAGGGGAAGCGCTCGGCGGATGGTGGTGCTGGTTCGCGTGAAGGCGGCGCCGTCTAGCCATTTAGGGTAGGACCGCTGACCAGCTGGAGAACGGCTTGATGCCGGTAGCACTTGGTGCTATCCTATTGATTGGCCGGATGGATACGAAATTTGGAAAGGGTCTTTCGGACGGCATGGTTTTCGCGGGCGGCCCGGCGGGCGCGTATCGGCGATGCCGAACTCTGCCGCGCAATTCAGCAAGTGAAGATGGGGCAAGCCGACGATCTTGGTGGCGGAGTTTACAAAAAGCGGCTCAACAAGAATATGTATCGCAGTATTATTCTAGCCAAAAGTGGCCATACTTGGGTGTTCGAGTATCTGTTTGCCAAGCAGGACCGCGATAACATCGATACCGAGGAATTGGCCAGTTTCCGGCAACTGGCAAAGGCATATGAAACACTGACCGAACCGCAACTCGCGCGCCTCGTGCGGGATGGCGACCTGACGGAGATTTGCCATGACAAAGCCCCGCTATAAGAGCGACGCCTTCGCAGCGATCCATGAATCGGCCGCCGCACTGCACAAGGTGGGCGCAATGGACAAGCAAACCATGGCCAGCTTCGATGAAGCCTGCCTGTCCGTGCCGCCGCCGTTCGACCCGCAGCAGATCAAGCAATTGCGCGAAAGCCAGCACGTCAGCCAGCCAATTTTTGCCCGTTACCTGAACACCAGCGAGAGCACGGTGGAGAAATGGGAGACCGGCGCAAAGCGACCGAGCGGGATGGCGCTGAAACTGCTGGCGGTGGTTCGCAAGCATGGCCTGGGCGTGCTGGCCTGATGGCTGCAGGCGTGTTATGATTGTCTACTAACTGTTTCAGTTTTCCTTACGCAAATCCGGGGATTTGCAAATAAGGGTGGCAATGATGAGTAAACTCTGGACGCCAATAGAGGATCATATTTCCCGTCTCAACGGCGAACGTTGTATGCCTGGCGTGCACCACTATACGAGCCTGGACGGCGCACTTGGAATTTTGACCAGTGGCAAGATTTGGTTCACCGAACGTGCGCACCTGAATGATCCTTCGGAAATTTCGAACGGCGTAGAAATTGCGGCCGCAATCTTACGAGAGCAAGGAAGGGAAGATGATGCTGTGAGACTCGAAGGCTGCGCTCAAAGAGTATTTCAAGATTTTTGTTTTTTCAGCGCGAGTTACAGCCTGGAGCGTGACGATCTGCATCAATGGACGAAATACGCGGACGATGGACGCGGTGTCGCACTTTCATTCAAGGCTTCTGCCTTTTGCAACCCAAAGCAGTATATTGATAATTTAATTCCAAATAATCCTACCGCCATCGTATGCCCTATGTCATACGATTCCGAATATCTTCGGAAAAAAATTGCGACTATGATTGAAATATGGGATAAATACAGTATTTATGAACTTTGCGATCATGTGATTATGATTTCTAGTATGTTCAAAAACGAGTGTTGGGCGTTCGAGAAGGAGTATCGTTTCTTTGTGCACGGCAATCGCTCGGAAATTATGAAAAGTTTGTATTACAGATCCCGAGAACGGAACGGCGAGATCGTTGCTTATCTGGAAATCCCCATTCAACACTGGGACCAGAATGAGAATTTTCCAATCTACCATATCTGCATCGGCCCGGCCGCATCGCCGGAACTCGACGTACAGATCGTTGATTTCCTTTCATCGAAAAGCATTCCGGTCCTGGGAACGGCACTTTCAAGATCCCAACTCCCCTACCGGTCAAATCGCAGAAAATAATCCCGGGCGTCTTTTTATTTCTGATTTAACAATTTAATAAGAAGAAAATAAGTAGACATTACGATGGGCTTCAGTCCACCAAAGCACACCAAAATCGCAAATGGATGCGTTTCCAGAAACAAGCTGGCAGGTCACTGCTCTGATAGGGTCTCCAGCGAGCCGTAGGGTGGGTTTCAGCTCCATAGGTGTTGAAATAGCGGTTGACGCGGCGCGGATCGGGCTGATTCTGGGATCAGCTGCAAACCGCATTTCTGCCGGCCGGCCACTTCAACGACGTACCGGCGCGGCTGCCGCCGACCCTCGATTGACATCATATCGTAAACGCGGAAGCTCAGGCCAGCGTTAGCGCCACCCCCACCGGACGAACTTCAGAATCAGCGGAATGATTAGCCAGCCCAAAATGAGGGGCGCTGCTGTATATATTCCGACAACCAGCCAGGCTTCAGAGTTTTCAGGGTCCGAAAATTCTTTCCAACAACTATCGAAATTATTTTGAAAGTATACATTGCAATATTTTGTCAATTGATCAACCGAATTCATTCCTAAATAAATACGAAATCCAAATCCAAACCCCAAGACCCAAAACGTCGAAATTACAATTCCGATCCTCACGCCGCGGGGCATCACGGCGCCTCTGACATGTGGAACCCAACCGATATATCCATCTGACACGTCCTGACGGGCAACCGGCCCGGCGCCCATTCAAAACTAGATCATAGCAAGGTTGGTTCGGTGGTGCGAGTCAGGTTGGAAGGACGGTTACGACGCAGTTTGGAAATCGCAAGATTGAGCGAGCCGCCGGGTGGGCTTCAGCCCACCAACGCACGCCATATCCGCGCACCGGCGCGTTTCCAGAAACAAGCTGGCCGGTCACCGCACTGATAGGACCGGCTGGAAACGGCCGGCGGGCTGAAGCCCGCCCTACAGCCCCCCGCACTGCAAACTTGCCCGGTCCACCCACCGCATGTTACCAAATCTAACATGCCCTCCACCCTCACCGCCGCCCCCTTCGCGCTACTGACAAAAATCCTGTGCGAGATGATCGCGCGGCACGGCCATCTGCGGCGTTTCGCCGGGCCGTTCGTGGTGCTCATCTGGGGCCGGGTGCGCACCGCCGCCGCGCAGATCGAGGCCACACTGGCGCGGATGCAGGCCGGCCAGTTGCGGCGCTTCCCGAATCGCCGCCCGCCCAGCCCCCCGTCCGCCCCGCGCCGCCGCCCGGCAAGCAGCCACTTGCCCCGCACCTTCGCCTGGCTGGTCGTGCTGATCCCGGAGACGGCAGGCAGTGCGGCGCAGTTGCAAACCCTGCTGGCCGGGCCGGACAACCCGGCGCTGCTGGAAGCCGCCCCGCAATTGCGCCGCCACCTCCGCCCGCTGTGCCGGATGCTGGGCATCACCCTGCCGCCCGCCCCGCCTCTCCCGCCGGGGCCGTCCGCCCGGCCGGGGCAAGGCGCCGCCGCCGGTTCCACCGCACCGCCCGAACCCGCAAGCCCCACCGCCCAAGCCGCTACCGCACGCCATCGGCCCGCCGCCGCTGCCCGCCTGAAAGCCACCGCTGTCCTATGCCCACCGCCCCCGGCGGCGGGAGCATCTGCGCGCATCTGCGGTTTCCCGTCTGCCGTCCGCCGCAGCAACCTTCAAACCCGGCGCCGCCGCGTGTAGCCTGCCGCCAACCAACCAGACGGGGGGAACAATGAAATCCATCAAGGGTCCGGCCATCTACCTCGCCCAATACGCAGGCGACGCGGCGCCATTCAACACGTTCGAAAGCATCTGCGGCTGGGCCGCCTCGCTCGGCTTCAAGGGCGTGCAAATCCCGGCCTGGGACGCGCGGATGATCGACATCGCCAAGGCCGCCGAAAGCAAATCCTATTGCGACGACCTGCACGCCGCCGCCGACAAACATGGTGTGGCCATCACCGAACTCGCCTCCCACCTGCAAGGCCAGTTGGTCGCGGTGCATCCGGCGTATGACGATGGGCTCGATGCCTTCGCCGCCCCGCATGTGCGCGGCAACCCGGCGGCACGGCAGGCCTGGGCGGTCGATCAGGTCATGTTGTGCGCCAAGGCCAGCCGCAATCTGGGGCTTGATGCCCATGTCACGTTCCCCGGCGCGCTGGCATGGCCGTATCTGTATCCGTGGCCGCCGCGCCCGGCCGCCTTGCTGGAAACCGCGTTCGGCGAACTCGCCCGCCGCTGGCGGCCGATTCTGGACGCGCATGACGCGGTGGGCGTGGATGTGTGCTTCGAACTGCACCCCGGCGAGGATCTGTTCGACGGCACCACGTTTGAGCGGTTCCTCGCGCTGGTGGACAATCACCCGCGCTGCTGCATCAACTACGACCCGTCGCATTTCCGGCTGCAGGGCATGGATTATGTGGGCTTCATCGATGTGTATCATGAGCGCATCAAGGCGTTTCATGTGAAGGACGCCGAATTGAAGCCCAGCGCCAAACAGGGCGTGTATTCCGGCTTCGCCGACTGGCCGCTGCGCGCCGGGCGGTTCCGCAGCCCCGGCGACGGCGACATCGATTTCGGCGCCATCTTCTCGCAACTCACCGTGCACGGCTACGACAGCTGGGCGGTGCTGGAATGGGAGTGCTGCATCAAGAACCGGCTGGACGGTGCCCGCGAAGGTGCCGAGTTCATCGCCAGGCATCTGATCAAGGTGAGTGAATCATCGCACGACGATTTCATCGAACAGGCGGCGGATATGGCGGCGGTGCGGCGGTCCCTGGGGCTCGGGTGAGCCCTACGCCCACGCCACCTTGCCGCCGCCCGTCTTGCGCAGCTTGGCGCCTTCGTGCTCCACGGCGCGGAACACGCGCAGAAAATTCCGCCCGGCCAGACCGGCCACCTGTTGGTCGGTCCAGCCGCGGCGGAACATCTCGGCCAGCAGATGCGGAAAGCACGTCACGTCCGACAGGCCCAGCGGCGTGGTAGGATTGCCGAAGAAATCCGAGCCGATGCCCACCCGGCTGCGGCCCACGATTTTCGCGATATACTCGATATGGTCTGCCAGTTGCGCCAGCGTGGCTTTCGGGCAGGGACCGTTGGTGCGCTCCAGCTCGGCAATCGCCTCGGCGCGGCCGGTGGCGGGGTCCAGCTTGAAGCGCTCGCGCAGCGGCTCCATCCACACCCGCACTGCCTCGTTGATGAAGTCCGGAATGAAGGTCGCCATCACCAGCCCGTTGTTGGCCGGCACCCGGGCCAGCACTTCGTCGGGCACGTTGCGGACATGGTTGCACAGGGCGCGCGCGTTGGAGTGGCTGAACACGATGGGGGCAGTGGAAGTGTCGAGCACCTGATGCATCACGCTGGGGGCCACATGCGCGCAATCGATGATGATGCCGAGGCGGTTGAGTTCGCGCACCACGTCGCGGCCAAACCCGGTCAGGCCGCCGTGGCGCGCATCGTCGGTGGCGCTGTCAATCCAGTCCAGCGTGCCGTTGTGGCACAGCGTCATCAACCGCACGCCCGCTGCATGCCACACACGCAGCGGGGCCAGGCTGTTCTCCAGCCCCACGCCGCCTTCAACGGCCATGATGGAGGCTATCTTGCCCGCCTTCTTGGCGCGCAGCACGTCGGCGGCCTTCAGGGCCGGTTCAAAGGTTTCGGGGTGGGCGGCGTTGATTTGCAGGATCACATCAATCTGCTCCAGCGTGCTGCGCGCCGGATGCGGGATGTCGGTGGGGATGTAGGCCGCCCAGACCTGCCCGGCCACGCGGCCCTCGCGCAGGCGGGGAATGTCGGTGTCACCGTCCTGATGCACCCGGTCCAGCCCATAGGCGCGCACGTCGCCTTTCGCCGCGCTGTCCACCCGGATCACCCAGGGCAGATCGTTATGGCCGTCAATCAACGGCTCGGTTTCCAGCAGATGCAGCGCGCGCGCCAGATGCAGGTTCATGCGGGCCTCAACACAAAACCGGGCAAGGCTGGCATGGCGGAAGCGCGCACGCCAGCCCGGCCATTTCCACCCGCCGCCGCCGGGCATACACATCGGCCAACATCCATCGGGGGACCGCCATGCACATCGACCTGCGCCACAAGACCGCCATCGTCACCGGCTCCACCGCCGGAATCGGCTTTGCCATCGCCAAGGGCGTGGCAGCGGCCGGTGCCCGCACGGTGGTCAACGGCCGCACGCAGACGGGGGTCGATGCGGCACTTGCCAAGCTGCGCGCCGCGGTGCCGGGCGGGGATTTCGTGGGGGCGGCCATCGACCTCGGCACGGCGGCCGGCTGTGACGCGCTGGTGCGCGCGGTGCCCGATTGCGACATCCTGATCAACAACATGGGCATCTTTCAGCTACAGGATTTCTTCGAAATCCCGGACGAGGAATGGACCAGGTTTTTCGAGGTCAACGTGATGTCCTCGGTGCGGCTGTCCCGCGCCTACACGCAGGCCATGGCGGCGCGCGGCTGGGGAAGGGTGATTTTCATCTCGTCGGAATCCGGCATCGGCGTGCCCGCCGACATGATCCATTACGGCTTCACCAAAACCGCGATGCTGGGCATCTCCCGCGGTCTGGCCAAGCGCATGGCGGGCACCGGCGTCACGGTGAACGCGGTGCTGCCGGGCCCGACCATGTCGGACGGCATGGCGGCGATGCTGCAAAAATCTGCCGATGCCACCGGCCTGTCGCTGGAAGAAACCGGCAAGGCCTTCGTGGCCGCGCACCGCAGCAGTTCCATCATCCAGCGCGTCGCCACGGTGGAGGAAGTGGCCAACATGGTGGTTTACGCCGTCTCGCCCCAGGCCTCCGCCACCTCGGGGGCGGCGCTGCGGGTGGATGGCGGCGTGGTGGACAGCATTATTTGATGGTTTGCGGCGTGGCGCGGCGGATCAGGGACACCGCCACGCCGCCCAGAATCAGCACCAGCCCGGCGAGATTGCCTGCACTCAGCGTCTCGCCGGTCCACAGCGCCACGGCGGACACACCCCAGACCGGAGTCACAAGCTGCGCCAACGACAACCTGGCGGCCGGCAGGCGGCGGGCGGCTTCCAGCATGGTCCAGTACGCCACAAAGGTCGCCCCACCGCCGATATACGCCACCGCCAGCAGAAACCCCGGCTCCAGCGTGTAGCGCGGCACCACGCCCTCGGTCAGCATCGCCACCGGCACCAGAATCAGGCCGCCCAGCAGGGTCTGATACGGCAGCGTCAGCAGCGGCGGCACGCTCCAGCGGTGGCGGCGGGCGGCCAGTTGCGCGGTGGACATCGCCATCGCCCCGCCCAGCACACAGGCATTGCCGAAGATCACGCGCGGACTGGTCCAGTCGAAATCCGCCGGATTGAACATCACCAGCACGCCGCTGACCCCCAGCGCCAGCCCGGCCAGCTGCCAGCGCGAAATCCGCTCGCCCAGAATGGCGGCGGCAATCGGGATCACCCAGATTGGCGAGGTATAGGCCAGAATGGCCGAGCGCCCGGCACCCACGGTGGCAACACCGATGGTGACAAGCCCGGTCATCAGCGCGCCCTGACACACGCCGAGCAATACGATGGTGCGCCATTCGGCACGCGGCGGGCGGATCAGGCGGCCCTGCGCGGCCAGCAGCACCACATACAGCACGCCCGCAATCAGCAGCCGCCCGGCGGCCATCCACACCGGGCCGGTGCTGTGCAGCGCGATTTTCATCATCGGCCAACTGGTGCCCAGCAGCATGATGGAGGCCACCAGCGCCGCCGGTCCCGCCCAGCTTGGGCCCGCTGCATTGCTTGCGGCCGTGGCCGTTCCCGTCGTCTGCGCCGCCATAAGGTCCGCCACGTTTGCTGCTGCACCGCAGCAAAGCGCGGGACCGTCGGGTGGCGCAAGCCAGCTTGCCGGTTTCCAGCCCTACGCCGCGCGCACCCCTGTCAGGAAATGCGCTCCCTCGGCAGTCAATCCGGCCGCCTCAGCCCACCATCAGCCGGACCACTTCATCCGGGTTCGTCTCCGCCGTGTTGCGCACGCCGGAATTCACCCCGCGGCGCAGCACCACGATGCGGTCCGACACCGCAAAGATATCCTGCAGATTATGCGAGATGAAAATGATCGCCACCCCGCGCGCCTTCAGCGACTGGATCAGGCTTACCACCTTGCGCTGCTCGGGCACGCCGAGGGCTGCGGTGGGTTCGTCCATGATCAGCACCTTGGCGTGCCAGTGCAGTGCGCGGCCGATGGCCACACATTGCCGCTGCCCGCCGGACAGCGCGCGCACCGGGCGGTCCAGCCGGTCGAGCCCGATATCCAGCGTATCCAGCGTCTTGGCGGCTTCGGCGCGCATCAGTTTGCGGTCGATCACCGGCAGGATGCCGAACATCCGCGTCATCGGTTCGCGGCCGAGGAACACGTTGGCGCCGACATCCAGATTATCGGCCAGCGCCAGATCCTGATAAATCGTCTCGATACCCCGGTCGCGGGCGTCGTGCGGATTGGCGAACGTCACCCGGTTGCCGTTGTACTGTAGGTCTCCGGCATCGGCGGGGAACACGCCGCTGATGATCTTGATCAGCGTGGACTTGCCGGCCCCGTTGTCACCCGCCAGCGCCACGACTTCTCCGGCGCCGACCGAAAAATCCACCCGGTCCAGCGCCAGCACGCCGCCGAATTTCTTGGTGATGCCGCGGGCTTCCAGCATCGGGGTCACGTTACTCATCAACCCGCCCCCCTTTCCGCTGCGCCTGATCGACCAGCACGGAGATGATGATCACCACGCCCACCGCCACGAACTGCCAGAACGGCTCCACATTGATGAACACAAGTCCGTACTGAATCACGGCGACGATCAGCGCGCCGATCAGCGTGCCGATCACGGTGCCGGAGCCGCCGAACAGGCTGGCACCGCCGATCACCACGGCGGCGATGCTGTCCAGCAGCAAGGGCTCACCGGCCTGTGCCGCACCGGCCGAAAACCGCCCGGCATACAGAATGCCGCCGATGGCCGCGCACACCGCCGAGAGAATGTACAGATAGATGGTGGTGCGCCGCACATTGATGCCCGCGCGCACCGCAGCCGCCCGGTTGCCGCCGATGGCGTAGGTGTACTGGCCAAACTTGCTCTGCGACAGCATGTAATGCAGCACCAGCAGCGCGATGGCCGTCAGCAGCACCACCACCGGCACACTCCCCAGCGTGCCATTGCCCATCCAGGACAGCGCATCATTATACACCGGCACCGTGGTGCCGCCCGCCAGCAGATAGGCCACGCCGCGCGCCACGCCATACATGCCCAGCGTGCCGATGAACGGCGGCACGCGCAGCCGCGCGATCAGCAAGCCGTTGACCACGCCCGGCACGATGGACACCGCAATCGCCGCCACGATGCCTGCAATCAATCCGGCGGCAGTGCCGTAAATCGGCGTGATGACGTTGGCGACGTGGGACACGGTGACGGAGGCCAGACCCATGGTGAAGCCCACCGACAGGTCGATTCCGCCCGAGATGATCACGAAGGTCTGGCCGATGGCCAACAACAGCGGGGCCACGGCAAACACCGCGATGGAGCGGATGTTGAACACGTTGCCGATGAACGTGAT
>CAIPHQ010000185.1 GCA_903864895.1 uncultured Rhodospirillales bacterium | reverse complement strand
GGCATCAACCCGGGCCTGACCGAGACCGGGCGCGTGGCGGAAGGGCTGAAGGCCGAAGCCGCCCTGGCCGGTATCTCTGTTGACGAAGCGCGTTCGCGGGCCGTCGCCCGCATCCCGATGGGCCGCATGGCTCGCCCCGAGGACGTGGCCGACCTTGCGGCGTTTCTGGCCTCGTCGCGCGCGGGGTATGTGACCGGGGTGCTGGTGACAATGGACGGGGCGGCGAGTGCCACGGTGGTGTAGCGGGGCGGTTGCAGTGTGTTGGCGTGGATGCCCGGGTCAGGCCCGAGCATGACAAAAATTGTTGGATTTCAACAGGCTCGTCATCGCCGGGCATGACCCGGCGATTTCGTGAAGTGTCCCCGCGAAACCTCACCCCGCTGCAATCCGCTCCATCCCGCCCGTCCACGGCCACAACGCCGGCGGGATCAAGATCGACCCGTCCGCCTGCTGATGGTTCTCCATCACCGCAATCAGCGCCCGCCCCAGCGCCACGCCCGAGCCATTCAGCGTATGGACATGCCCGATCACCTTGCCGTCGCCGCCGCGATAGCGCGCGTTCATGCGCCGCGCCTGAAAATCCCGGCAGTTGGAACAACTGCTGATCTCGCGCCACATGCCCTGGCCCGGCAGCCAGACTTCCAGATCATACGTCTTGGTAGACCCGAACCCGGTATCGCCCGCGCACAGCAGCATCCGCCGGTACGGCAGGCCCAGCAGTTCCAGCACGCGTTCGGCGGCGCTGGTCATGCGCTCGTGCTCGGCCTCACTGTCCTCAGGCCTGGTCACACTCACCAGTTCCACCTTGCGGAACTGGTGCTGGCGCAACATGCCGCGCGTGTCGCGCCCGGCGGAGCCTGCCTCACTGCGAAAACACTCGGACAGCGCGGTGAAGCGATGCGGCAGGGTCTTTTCGCCGCTCATCTCGCCGGCTGCCAGATTGGTCAGCGGCACCTCGGCGGTCGGGATCAGCCAGCGGCCATCGGTGGTGCGGAACAGATCCTCGGCAAATTTCGGCAACTGCCCGGTGCCATACATGGTCGCGTCGTTGACCAGCAGCGGCACCTGCACTTCCTCATAACCGTGCTCGCGCGTGTGCAGATCCAGCATGAACTGCCCCAGCGCCCGTTCCAGCCGCGCCAGCGCCCCGCGCAGCACGGTGAAGCGCGCGCCGGACAGCTTGGCCGCCGGTTCGAACAGCATCAGCCCCAGCGCCTCGCCGAGTTCGAAATGCTGCTTCGGCTCGAACCCCAGGTCGCGCACCGCGCCCACCTGCTTCACCACCACATTGCTGCTCTCATCCCGCCCGTCCGGCACATCGGGGTCGAGGATGTTGGGCAGGCGCTCCAGCGTGGCCTTGATCTCGCCGTCCAGCGCCGCCGCACTCTGCTCCAGTGCGGCCATGTCGTCGCGCAGCGTGGTGGATTCGGCTTCCAGCGCCGCCGTGTCGCTGCCCTTGCGGCGGCTCTCGCCGATCTGCTTGGCCAGCGCGTTGCGCCGCGCCTGCTTGTCCTGCAACGCGGTCTGCGCGCTGCGCCTTGCCGCGTCACGCTCCAGAAGATCGGCGGCAACCGGTGCCACGCCGCGCCGGGCGAGCGCCGCGTCAAACCCTGCGGCGTCGCTGCGGATGGTGCGGATGTCGTGCATCTCAGTCCTCGGCAGGCTTGGGTTCGACGATCTTGGCCGCAATGATCGACAACTCGTACAGCCCGATCAGCGGAATCGCGAGGCCGCACTGCGTGATCACGTCCGGCGGCGCCAGCACGGCGGCCACGATGAACATGCCCACATAGGCATAGCGGCGGTACCGCTTCAGCCCTTTCGAGGAGATGATGCCCACCTTGGCCATCAGGCTCAGCGCCACCGGCAACTGAAACGCGATGCCGAAGGCGAAGATCATCTTCATGACCAGATCGAGGTATTCGCCGATCTTGGGCATCAGCTGAATCGGGATGCCGCCAGCGTCCGGCGTCACCTCGAAGCTGGCGAAGAAACGCCACGCGAACGGGAACACGAAGTAATACGCCAGCGCCGCGCCGGACACGAACAGCACCGGGGTGGCGATCAGGAACGGCGCAATGGCGCGTTTTTCGCTGCGGTACAGGCCGGGCGCGATGAACAGCCACAACTGGCTGGCAATCACCGGGAACGCCATGAACGCCGCGCCGAAGAACGCCACCCGGATATAGGTGAAGAACGCCTCATATAGCTGCGTGTAGATCAACGCGTGGTTGACGCCCGCCTTCTCGGCCAGCGCATCTTCCAGCGGCTTGGCCAGGAAATGGAAGATGTCGGCTGAGAAATAGTAGCAGATCCCGAAGCACACAATCAGCGTGCCCATCGCCCACATCAGCCGCCGCCGCAGCTCAATCAGATGCTCCAGCAGCGGCATCGGCTTGTCGTCGATCTGGTCTTCTTTTGCGGTGCTGGCCACGGGAAACCTGCGGGCTTGAATCAGACGCCTGCGGCGTCCTGGGGTGCGGCGCTGGCATGCGCGGCACTGGGCGGAATGAAGGCGGGCGGCACAAAGGCCGGGGCTGCCTGCACAGGCGGCGGCGCGGGCACCGCCGATGGCGGAATGAACGCGGGCGCGGCCACCGGCACCGACTCGATACGGTGCTCGGCGTGTGCCTCCACCTCAACCTCCGGCATCGGCGTCTCGCCCACCGGGTCGATCATCGGGCTGTCCACCGGCGGCGCGGTGGGGCCGGGCGGCATGTTGCGGAACGGGTCGTCGTTGAACGCGGCGCGGATCGAGCCGTCACCGTCCACCGCTTTGGCAATCTCGCCGCCAATATCCATGTTGCGGATGTCGGAAATCTGCTGGCGCACCTCGGCCAGG
>CAIPHQ010000184.1 GCA_903864895.1 uncultured Rhodospirillales bacterium | reverse complement strand
TCGCGCGGGCAAGATCATCGAACTGGAACTGACCGAATCGGACCCCGCCGCCGCGCGCGCGCAGGCCGAGGAGATGGCGCGCAAGCTGCTCGCCAACATGGTGATCGAGAGTTTCCGGGTGGAAGTCGCCTAAATGCGCGCAGGCATCGTCGTCTTCCCCGGCATCAACCGCGAGCGCGACATGGCGATCGCACTGGAGCAGAGCGGGGCCAGGCCGCGCATGATCTGGCATCGGGAGACCGACCTGTCCGGCCTCGACCTGATCGTGATCCCCGGCGGGTTCAGCTATGGCGACTATCTGCGCTGCGGTGCCATGGCAGCACAGTCGCCGGTGATGCAGGCGGTGCGCGCACATGCCGAGCGCGGCGGCTACGTGCTGGGCGTGTGCAACGGCTTCCAGATCCTCACCGAAACCGGCCTGCTGCCGGGGGCGTTGCTGCGCAATGCCGGGCTGCGCTTCCTGTCGATGGACTGCCATCTGCGGGTGGAGCGCAACGACACCACCTACACCGCGCAGTTCGCCGCCAAGGCGGTGTTCCGCGCGCCGATGGCGCATGGCGACGGCAATTATTTCGCCGATGACGAAACGCTGGACCGGCTGGAAGGTGAGGGGAGGGTGGCGTTCCGCTACGTCACGCCAACCGGCGAGGCCACCGAGGCCGCCAACCGCAACGGCAGCCGCCGCAACATCGCGGGCCTGTATTCGCCCAATCTGCGGGTGCTGGGCCTGATGCCGCACCCCGAGGATCTGGTGGACCCGCTGATGGGTGGCACCGACGGCAAACCTCTGTTCGACAGCATTGCGGCGGCCGCCTGATGAGCAAGATTGTGGATGAGGCGCTGGCGCGCAGTTTCGGGCTGTCCAGCGAGGAATATGGCCGGGTACTGGCCATCATGGGCCGTACGCCGTCATTGACCGAACTCGGCGTGTTCTCGGTGATGTGGTCCGAGCACTGCTCGTACAAATCCTCGCGGGTGTGGCTGAAGACCCTGCCCACCAAGGCGCCGTGGGTGATCCATGGGCCGGGCGAAAATGCCGGTGTGGTGGATATCGGGGAGGGCTGGCCGCCATCTTCAAGATGGAAAGCCACAACCACCCGAGCTTCATCGAGCCGTATCAGGGCGCGGCCACCGGCGTGGGCGGCATTCTGCGAGACGTGTTCACCATGGGCGCGCGGCCGATCGCCAATCTGAACGCGCTGCGCTTCGGCGACCCGAGCCTGCCGCGCACCAAACGCACGGTGGATGGCGTGGTGCGCGGCATCGGCGGCTACGGCAATTGCGTCGGCGTGCCGACCGTGGGCGGGGAGGTGAATTTCCACCCGGCCTATAACGGCAACCCGCTGGTCAACGCCATGACGGTGGGCATCGCCCGGCAGGACCGCATTTTCCTCAGCGCCGCCGCCGGCATCGGCAACCCGGTGATCTATGTCGGCTCCAAGACCGGGCGCGACGGCATTCATGGCGCGACCATGGCCAGCACCGAGTTCGGCAAGGATACCGAGGAAAAGCGCCCCACCGTGCAGGTGGGCGACCCGTTCACCGAAAAGCTGCTGATCGAAGCCTGTCTGGAACTGATGGCCACCGACGCCATCATCGCCATTCAGGACATGGGGGCCGCGGGCCTGACCAGTTCCTCGGTGGAAATGGCCGGCAAGGGTGACGTTGGCATCGAGTTGAATCTCGACGCCGTGCCGCAGCGCGAAACCGGCATGACCGCGTACGAGATGATGCTGTCGGAAAGTCAGGAGCGGATGCTGATCATCATCCGCCCCGACCGGCAGGACATGGCGCGGGCCATTTTCGACAAGTGGGAACTCGACTTTGCCGTCATCGGCCACCTGACGGACACTGGGCGTATTGTCGTCCGCCACAAGGGGGCTGTCGAAGCGGATATCCCATTGGCCCCGCTGGCCGATCAGGCGCCGCTGTATCACCGCCCGGCCGCCGAGACACCGAAGCGCGCCCCCTTGGGCGATGTGGCCGCGCCGCTCGGCATGGCCGACGCCATCATGAAACTGATTGCCTGC
>CAIPHQ010000183.1 GCA_903864895.1 uncultured Rhodospirillales bacterium | reverse complement strand
TCGGCCGCGCCGATGACGTGTTCAAGGCCAGCGACTACCGCATCAGCCCGTTCGAACTGGAAAGCGTGCTGATCGAGCACCCTGCCGTGGCCGAAGCCGCCGTGGTGCCGGCGCCCGATGCGCTGCGCATGGCGGTGCCGAAAGCCTTTATTGCGTTGGTAGCGGGCGCTGCACCGGATGCGGCCACGGCGGCGGACATATTCCGGCATCTGCGCGCACGGCTGGCACCGTACAAGCGCATCAAGCGGCTGGAATTCTTCGACCTGCCGAAGACCATTTCCGGCAAGATCCGCCGCGTGGAACTGCGCAAGCTGGAAGAACAGCGGACCACCCGCCCCGAGGGCGAGTTCCGCGAGGAAGACTTTGCGGAGAGCAAAACCTGATGGCGGCGAATACCGATTACGGCATGGACTTCGACCTCGGCGAGGAGATCGACGCGCTGCGCGACACGGTGCGCCGGTTCTGCGACGCCGAAATTGCCCCGCGCGCGGCTGCGATTGACCGGGAGGACAATTTTCCCGCCGATCTGTGGCGCAAACTCGGCGATCTGGGCGTGCTGGGCCTGACGGTGGAGGACGAGTACGGCGGCGCCGGCATGGGCTATCTGGCGCATTGCGTGGCGCTGGAGGAGATTTCGCGGGCCTCCGCGTCGGTGGGGCTGTCCTACGGCGCGCACAGCAATCTGTGCGTCAACCAGATTCGCCGCAACGGCAACGCGGCGCAGCGGCGGCGGTTTCTGCCCAAACTGATCTCCGGTGAGCATGTCGGCGCGCTGGCAATGAGTGAGCCCGGTGCGGGATCGGACGTGGTGTCGATGCGTACGCGCGCCGAGAAGCGTGGCGGCGGCTACGTGCTGAACGGCACCAAGTTCTGGATTACCAACGGGCCGGATGCCGATGTGATCGTGGTGTATGCCAAGACCACGCCAGAGGCCGGGCCGCGCGGCATCACCGCTTTTCTGATCGAAAAGGGCATGCCCGGCTTCGCCTGTGCGCAGAAACTCGACAAGCTGGGCATGCGCGGCAGCAACACCGGCGAACTGGTGTTCGACAATGTGGAAGTGCCCGCCGAAAACGTGCTGGGCGCGGTGGATGGCGGCGTGGCTGTGCTGATGAGCGGGCTGGATTACGAGCGCGCGGTGCTGGCGGCGGGGCCGCTGGGCATCATGCAGGCGTGCATGGACGTGGTGCTGCCGTATATTCACGAACGCAAGCAGTTCGGGCAGGCGATTGGCGAGTTCCAGTTGATGCAGGGCAAGATTGCCGACATGTACACCACGCTGAACGCGGCGCGCAGCTATGTGTACGCGGTCGGCAAGTCCTGCGACCGGGGCCGGGCCACGCGCAAGGATGCGGCAGGGGCGATTTTGTATGCCGCCGAACGGGCGACATGGATGGCGCTGGAGGCCATTCAGTGCCTCGGCGGCAACGGCTACATCAACGATTATCCCACCGGCCGCCTGCTGCGTGACGCCAAGCTGTATGAGATTGGTGCTGGTACCAGCGAAATCCGCCGCATGCTGATCGGGCGCGAACTGTTCAAGGAAACCGCTTGAGCCCGCTTGCGTCCGCGCTGGACCCACGGTCCGAGGGCTTTCGCGCCAATGCGGCGGCGATGGCCGAATTGGTGGCCGATTTGCGTGCCAAGGCGGCGAAAGTGGCGCAGGGCGGCGGTGAGGCGGCGCGCAAGAAGCACGTCGGGCGCGGCAAGCTGCTGCCGCGTGCGCGGGTGGAAGCGCTGCTGGATCCCGGCACACCGTTTCTGGAACTGTCGCAACTCGCCGCCGACGGGATGTACAACAACGAGGTGCCGTCGGCGGGTTTGATCACCGGCATCGGCCGCGTGGCCGGCCGCGAGTGCGTGATTGTGTGCAACGACGCCACGGTGAAGGGCGGCACATATTTTCCGCTGACCGTGAAAAAGCATCTGCGCGCGCAGGAAATCGCCACGCAGAACCGTCTGCCGTGCATCTATCTGGTCGATTCCGGCGGGGCCAATCTGCCCAATCAGGACGAGGTGTTCCCCGACCGCGAGCATTTCGGCCGCATCTTCTACAATCAGGCCAATCTGTCCGCCGAGGGGATCGCGCAGATTGCCGTGGTGATGGGCAGTTGCACGGCGGGCGGGGCGTATGTGCCGGCGATGTCGGATGAAAGCGTGATTGTCAAAGGGCAGGGCACCATCTTTCTGGGCGGCCCGCCGCTGGTGAAGGCGGCAACTGGCGAGATTGTCAGTGCCGAGGATCTGGGCGGGGCGGATGTACACAGCCGCACCTCCGGCGTGACCGACCATTACGCCGAGAACGACGCGCACGCGCTGGGCATTGCGCGGCGCATTGTGGGTACGCTGAACACGACCAAGCGCCCCGATGTGGTGCTGCAACCGCCGCGCCCGCCGCTGCATGATCCGGCTGAATTGCACGGCGTGATTCCGGTGGATCGCCGCAAGCCGTTCGACGTGCGCGAGGTGATTGCGCGTGTGGTGGACGGGAGCGAATTCGACGAGTTCAAGCGCCTGTATGGCGCAACGCTGGTGACGGGTTTCGCGCATATTCACGGCATGCCGGTGGGCATCATCGCCAACAACGGAATCCTGTTTTCCGAATCGGCTCTGAAAGGCGCCCATTTCATTGAACTGTGCGCCAGCCGTGGCATCCCCTTGGTGTTCCTGCAGAACATCACCGGCTTCATGGTGGGCCGCAAATATGAAGCGGGCGGCATTGCCAAGGACGGCGCGAAACTGGTCACCGCCGTGGCCACC
>CAIPHQ010000182.1 GCA_903864895.1 uncultured Rhodospirillales bacterium | reverse complement strand
GCCCGTCCGCATCGGTCAGCGCCGTCCATGCGCCGTCGGCCTTGATCTGCTCGACCGAATAGCCCAGCACGCGCAGCACGTTGCCGGAAATGTAGCTGCGTTGCCAGTGCCCGTCCGGTGACTCCTCGGACTGGAACAGGACCCCGGGTGCGCTGTTCACCAGCACGGCCAGCCTCGCCTCCGCAGCGTCGCGCGCTTCACTGGCGGCACGCAGGGCCGTGATGTCCAGCAGGGTGGCGGTGAACAGCCATCCGCCATCTGGGGCCAGGGTGGCGCGCATCTTGTTCTGCACCCACACCCAGTGGGCGCGCGCATGCCGCACTCTGAACTTGTAGGCTCCCTCGCCGGTTCGCAGTGCGTCATCCGTGGCGGCGCTCCGCGCCTTGAGCGATTCCGCGTCAAGCAGACTGTCCCAGACGCCGGGCTCCATGACTTGCGCAGCCGTGTATCCGGTCAGACGTTCGACGTTGCTGGAAAAATACACCCGCCGCCATCGCCCATCTTGTGTCCACTCGGACTGGGTCAGCACGCCCGGCGCATTGTTGACCAGTGCCGACAGGCGCTCCTGCGTTTGCTGCAACTCGGCCTGCAGCGTCACGCCGTCCGGCCCCTCACTCAGCGCGCAGGCTGCCGTTACCCCGTCCGCATCACGGCGCGTGATGGAGAAGTTGATTCGAATCCAGACCAGATGGCCATCCATATGGGCCATACGGCAGACAACGCAGCCATGCCCGGCATGCTGGCTTTCGGCAATGGCATTGGTCAGCACGGCTTGTCCGGCCGGGTCCGCAGCGGCAAACAGCGAGCCTTGGCGCAACAGGTCCTCGGCAGAATGGCCGATCAACCGGGTGATGCCCTGCGACACGCTGGTCAGGCGCACCGCTGCGCCACGCGAAATCTCGCAGACCGCAAACGCGAAACTGGCATCCGTCTGCTGCGCTATCCCAGGCGCTTGAGGGGTTTGCGCCAGCGGAAGAACCACGTGTGCCACTCCGAATCGTGTCTGGTCTTTGGCTACCGATGCGAGGCACGCGATGCGACCGAGTGCAATGACGCGCAAGGTCCACGTATTGTTATCTCATGCACGACGGACAAGACAGTCTGGAAATACAAATCGTTAAAAGCCGAATTATTATTGTTTCAAACTGTCCGGACAATTAAATTGCGATATCGCGCGGCCAGACTGTTCAAAGCCTGCTGCGCCTGCGCACGCGCCTTGTTGCCCGGCCAGAATCACACGGTGAACAGGAAAGCTGGTGGAGGGGGTTGGATTCGAACCAACGTAGCCATTACAGCAACGGATTTACAGTCCGTCCCCTTTAGCCACTCGGGCACCCCTCCAGCCGTCGCGGCTGAGATGCGCCACGTATCGCCATCGCCGCCGCATGTCAACGCGCCTCGGAGGGCTGTTTGTCGCCAGCGCGCAGGGCGGCTATAACTCCGCGAAGATGAAACCTCCCCACTCGCGCCGTCCCGGCGCTGCGCCCGGCGGCAGCGGCCCTTCCAGCAAGGGCCCTTCCGGCAAATCCCCGCACCGCACCCCCTCGTTCCGCTCCGGCGGAGCCGAGCGGGACCAGCGCGACACCCGCCCGCCCCGGCGGGATGACCGCAGCGAGGCACCCGAGCGTCCGCGCGGTGAGCGCACGCTGAGCATCCGCCCGAAGGCGGACGCGCCACGCGGCCCACGCCCGCAGGGGGATGCGCCCCGTGGTGATGCCCCGCGCGGTGATGGGCCGCGTGCGCCGCGCCCGCAAAGCCACGCCCCGCGGCAGCCGGGTGAGGCACCGCGCAACCCGCGCGCGCCGCAATCTTCAGGTGGCGAGCGCCCGCGCTTCACCGCCGCCCCGCGCCGTAACACCAGCCCTGTGCCCGCCGACCCGGACGCGCCGCGCGGTGCGTTGTGGCTGTATGGCACCCATGCGGTTGCCGCAGCGCTGGCCAATCCGGCCCGCCGCCTGCGCCGCCTGCTGGCCACCGAAGACGCCGAGGCCGCCGTGGCCGCCAAGCTGCCAAAGCCGTGGCCGGTCGGCATCGAACGCACCGACCGCGCACGGCTGGACACGCTGTTGGGCCGTGATGTGGTGCATCAGGGCGTGGCGCTGCTGGTGGACCCGCTGGCGCCGCCCGCGCTGGGCGCGGTACTGGAGCGGCCCGGCCCGATTCTGGTGCTGGATCAGGTGGGCGACCCGCGCAACATCGGTGCCATCCTGCGCGCCGCCGCCGCATTCCGCGTGGCCGCCGTGATCGTGCAGGACCGCAACTCACCGGAGGAAACCGGGGCACTGGCCAAGGCGGCCTCCGGCGCGCTGGAGACCATGCCGTTGCTGCGCGCGGTCAACATCGCCCGCACGCTGATCGCGCTCAAAGCCGCCGGATGCTGGGTGATCGGGCTGGATGCGGGGGGCAGCAACCTGTCTGGCCCGGCACTGGCCGAACGCCGGGTTGCGCTGGTGCTGGGCAACGAAGGTGAAGGCCTGCGCCGTCTGACGCGCGACACCTGCGACGAGATCGCGGGTATCGCCATGCCGGGCAGCGGCAACGGGCTGGACAGCCTGAACGTCTCCGCCGCCACCGCCGTGGCTCTGTACGAACTCGGACGCAGCCGATGACCGCATTCGATCCCGCCCCCGCCGCCGCCGCCCTCATTGCCCGGCGCGACGCCCGCCAACCGGCCGGGCCGCTCGACCCGGCCATCGCGCCCCGCACCGAGGCTGACGCGGCGCTGGTGCAGCGCGCAGTGGCCAGCCAGCGCGGCGTGCGGATCGGCGGCTTCAAGATCGGTGCGACCGGGGCGCGGATGCAGGGGTATCTGGGCATTGACCACCCGTGCGGTGGCTTCATGGCGTCAGGGGACATCCATGCCTCCGGCGTGGCGCTGCCCTACGCGAACTTTCGCAATGTGGCGGTGGAATGCGAACTGGCGGTGCGGCTTGGCGCGGACATGCCGGTGGCCCCCACCACGCCCGGGCAGGCGCGGGCAGCGGTGGCGGAACTGTTTGCCGCCATCGAGATCGTGGAGAACCGCTACGGCGCGCCGCCAATCGGCGATGTGAAGGGCATCGGCACGCCGGTGCTGGTGGCTGACCAGTTTTATCACACAGCCTGTGTGCTGGGCGCACCTGCGGCGGACTGGCAGGGCATCGACCTGCTGGCGATTCAAGGCCGGTCCCTGATGAATGGCACGCAGCGCGACGCCGGGCATGGCCGCGACCTGCTGGGCGACCCGCTCCGCGGTCTGGCGTGGCTGGCGGGCAGCGATCTGGCATCCGCGTTCGGCGGGTTGCGCGCCGGGCAGGTGGTAATGCTGGGCAGTGTGACGCCGCCCGTCTGGGTGGAAAGCCCGTGCGAAGTCCAGATGGACTTCGACGGGCTTCCGGCCGTTCGACTGACGTTTAGCTAAGTCAGGGGGTCCGGGGCCCCCTGGCCCCGGACTTCCTCAAGTTTGGCAGGTCGAGGGCAGCGCCCTCGCCTTGCTCAGCCCTCGTTCTGCTCGTTCTTGCTCGGGTCCACCGCCACGAACGTGGTGTGCCCCTCACGCAGCACGCGCAATGCGACCGACTTGCCGCCCTTGATCGCATCCTTGATGGCGTGCGCCGCCTGATCGGGCGAGGACACCGAGGCCTGACCGACACCGAGGATCACGTCACCCTGCTGGATGCCCGCCATTTCGGCCGGCGAGCCCTGCTTCACGTCCGCAACCACGGCGCCCTTCGTGCGCTCCGGCACATCAAGCTGGTTGCGTGCTTCCGGGGTCAGCGGTGCCAGTGCAAGGCCGATGCCCTTGCGCGGCGCGCTGGCGGCAGGACCGGCATCGGCCGTGGCTTCACCCGGCAACGCGGCGACCGTGGCGGTCAGTGTCTGGGTTTCACCATTGCGCAGCACGGCGATCTTCGCGGTTTCACCCGGCATCACGGCGGCCACGTCCACGGCCAGATCGCGCGGCGACTTCACCGCCTTGCCATCGACGCTGACGATGATGTCCCCCGGCTTCACGTCCGCCTTCGCAGCCGGCGAGTCCGGCTCGACATTGGCCACCAGCGCACCTGCCTCGGCCTTGCCGCCCAGCGCCGCCGCAATGGCGGGCGTGACCGGCTGGGCGGAGACGCCCAGATAGCCGCGCGTGACATGGCCGTTCTTTTCCAACTCGGCCACCACGGTCTTGACCATGTTGGACGGGATGGCGAAGCCAATGCCGATACTGCCGCCCGACGGCGACAGGATGGCGCTGTTGACGCCGACCACCTGGCCGTCCTGCGTGAACAGCGGGCCGCCCGAGTTGCCGCGATTGATCGGTGCGTCGATCTGCAGGAAGTTGTCGTACGGGCCCGAGCCGATGTCCCGCCCGCTGGCCGACAGAATACCGGCCGTGACCGTGCCGCCAAGGCCGAACGGGTTGCCCATCGCCACCACCCATTCGCCTACGCGCACCTTGTCGGAATCGCCAAGCTGGATGAACGGCAGCTTGCGCCCGGCGTCCACCTTCAGCACCGCCAGATCGGTGCGGGCGTCGCGGCCCAGCACGCGGGCGGGCAGTTGGGTGCCGTCGTCGAGCGTGACGCTGACCGACTTGGCGCCCTTCACCACATGATTGTTGGTGACGATGGTGCCATCAGCGTCGATCAGGAAGCCCGAGCCGCGCGCCTCGGCATGCTGGCGGCCATGCGGCTGCATCGGCATCGGGCGCGAGGCGCCGTCTTCTTCTTCGGCGATGGCTTCGGCGCTGAGTTCGGTGGTGATGGACAGCACGGCGGGCTTCACCTGCGTGACCAGACCGGAGAAATCCGCCAGCCGCTGGCTGGGGGCCGCAGGCTGGATGGGGGCGGCAACGGCCGCACCGTCGGACGGCGTGGCCAAAACGGCATGGCCTGCCGCGAAACCGGCAAGCGTGGTGCCAGCCAGAAGAGCCGCGTACACAGTACCGCGGGAGACAAAACGGGTATTGAACATGCAGAGTGTCCTGTCATTGTAGATCGACATGCGGAAACTACGCATGCCAATCCAACGTTGCTCTGACCGGGGCGTGAAATTGACTTAATTCGACAAATTAATATTAAATGAAAATTTATTCAGGGCAAACGGCACCAGACGTCCGCCGCACTGCGGCGGGCGTGCCAAATCCGGCTTGCGCGGCGGTCAGTCTTAGAAAGCGGTCAGTCGTAGAAGGCGGATGGCGCGTGCTGGAAGGTGCGCCACAAATCCGGATCGTGGCCGGTCACCACCATCGCGCCGGTCTTGGCCGCAACCTCCCGCAGTTTGCGCACCGAGGCGGCCGCATCGACCGAGGAGCAAACCAGTCCGGGCAGCGCCTTTTCGTTCCAGTGGTCGATGGTATAGGCGGCGTCGATGCACAGCAGCACCGGGCCGGTGTTGGGCAGCGTGATCAGGAAGGACTGGTGGCCGGGCGAGTGGCCGGGCGTGAAGATCATCTTGATCACGCCGTCGCCGAACAGGTCGTAGAAGTCGGTGTATTCGCCGCCAAGGAACTGCCAGTCGATGCCGCGCTTGTCGAAATCGGCGCGGATATAGGCCCCGGCGGAAAACCAGTCTGGTGCATAGGCATATTCGTGCTCGATGCGCTGCACGATGGTGGTGGCGTTCGGAAAGCGGCCCACAGCACCTGTGTGGTCCAGATGCAGGTGCGATTGCAGCACGTAGCGCACGTCTTCCGGGCGCACGCCCACGCCGCGCGCCTGGTCCACGCAGTTCTCGGACGGGTCCATCACCGGGTCGTAGGCGTCGATTACGGCACCCCAGTGGCCACGCTTGTCGGTGGCCACTTCCGCGGCGTTGCCGCCGTCAATCACCACGTTGCCGCGCGGATGTTTGATCAGGAACCAAGGCACCGGGATTTCGAAATCCGCGCCGTCACCCTGATTCATCTTGATGTATTTAAGCTTGGTTTTCAGCGTGCCGGTCTGGAACATGTAAAGCTGGATGTCCGAGACCCGGCGCTCACTGACGCTGCCTTGCGCCACGGCACGTTTGGGCTGCCCGTCATAGCCGAACTCGACAATCTTGATGCCGCCATCGCGCGGGCGCGCGGACCGCTGCGCGGTTTCCAGCTTGTCGAATTCGATGATCTTCATGCGCGGCAGCCCGTCGAAGCAGCATTGAACCGCAGATGACGCAGATCATCGCAGATGAGGTTAACGCGCATCACCTTCGGTCTGCCCTGATTCATCTGCGGCATCTGCGGTTACCCTTGCCTGCTCTATCCGCCGGTACGCTCGCGGATGATGCGCAGCGCTTCCTTCAGATAGATGCGGAACACAGGGTAGTTCTCGCTCATCGGGAAGTGGCCGATATCGGTCATCTCGATATACACGCCGCCCTTGATCTGGCGGGCGGTGTTTTCGGTGGCGTCCGGCGGGGTCAGGTAGTCGTAGGTGCCGGTCATCATCACCACCGGGCACTTGCGCCCGTCGATCTGCGCCAGATCATCGCGCAGGTCGTGATCGACCGAGTAGAAATACAGGTCGCCTTTGAACGCTTCCGCGCCCTGCGTGTAGTAGTGCCACGTCAGCCAGCGGTCCATTTCCGGCGATTGCGGGGCCATAAGGTCCCACACGCCGCTGGCGCAGACCTGCGCCGCATTGGCGTGCGGATGACGCCACCAGTCCAGAAAGAAGCCCGGCGCGTAATCGGCGGCTTCCACCGGAATCACGGCACGGAAGCGGTCCGGGCGGCGCAGTGCGAGTTGCAGCGCCACGTTGCCGCCGAACGACGAGCCCATGAAAATCGGATCCTTCAAGCCCAGCGCATCGGCCAGCTTGACGATGAAGTTCACGTAGTGCTCGGCGGTCAGCTTGTACTCGGTCTTCCACCACTCGCTGTTATGCGGCGGGTCGGACTTGCCGTGGCGCGGCAGGTCGTAGGCGATCACGTTGTAGTTCTTGGTGATCTCCTCGTCTTCCAGCAGGCCGCGCCACTGGTGGTTGTGGCACCCGGCAGTGTGCTGGCATAGCAGCGGCGTGCCGCGGCCGTTGTGCAGGTAGAACACCTTGTATTCGAAGCCATCCACGTCGATGGTGACGTAGCGGCCGGTGACGGGCGAATGGCGCACCATGGGCGGCCTCCTCGGCGAAGGGTGGGACGGCTCGCTTAAACGGGCACGCCGCTTTTGCG
>CAIPHQ010000181.1 GCA_903864895.1 uncultured Rhodospirillales bacterium | reverse complement strand
GATGCGACACGCTGGCCGTTGATGACGTGCAGCAGCGGCGGCAATTGGAAGCCCATGGTCATCCCTTCAGCCCGCCAGCCGACAGGCCGGCAATGAAGTAGCGTTGCAACACCAGAAACAGCGTGACGGACGGAATGCACAGCAGCGTCACGGCGGCCATGGCCACCGCATAGCCTTCCATCTGCGTGTGCGTGCCCACCACAGGCGCGAAGGCGGCGATGCCGACCGGCAGGGTCTTCATGCCATCGTCGAACGTGACCAGCAGCGGCCACAGGAAGTTGTTCCAGTTCAGCGTGAACACGATCACGGTGGCAGCAATCATCGGGCTGCGCGCCAGCGGCATTGCCACGCTGCGGAAGATGCGCAGCGGCCCGGCGCCGTCGATAATGGCGGCTTCTTCCAGTTCGCGCGGGAAGGTCAGGAAGAACTGCCGGAAGATATATACCGCCAGCACATTGGCCACCGACGGCAGGATCAGCGCCTGATAGGTGCTGGCCCACTCGATGCGGATCATCGCGATCAGCAGCGGCACCACGCCGATTTCCGGCGGAATCATCAGCGAGGCGAGAAAGATCATGAAGATCACCTGCCGCCCCGGAAACCGCAGCCGCGCCAGCGCGTAGCCCGCCAGCGCCGAGAACACGATGCACAGGAAGGTTGAGACCACGGCGGCGATCAGGCTGTTCAGCGCCCATGTGCCGATGGGGTATTTCAGCACATGCGCGTAATTCTCCAGCGTCACCTCACGCGGGATCCACTCGATGTCCCGCGTCATCACCTGCGACGGCAGCTTGAAGGATGTGGACACCATCCACAGGAACGGCGCGGCCCACGCCGCGACGAACACCATGCCGATCAGCCAAGTGGGCACCTCGCTCCAGCGCAGGCGCGTGTAAGGCACACGGCGGCGCAGCAGGCGGGTGCTAGCCATGCGACACCTCCCGCAGCAGAAGGCGCTGCAGCAGCGTCACCGCCAGCACGGCGAGAAACAGCAACACCGAGACGGCCGAGGCGTAGCCCAGCATGTTGCGTACGATGGCGGTTTGATAAATGTGGAAGATTACCGAGGCGGACGAGCCTGCCGGGCCGCCATTGGTCATCACATAGACCTGGCTGAAAATCCGCATGGTGGAGATGATCTGCAGCGTCACCACCATGCTGATGGTGGGACGGATCCATGGCAGCGTGATGGCCAGTTGCTGGCGCAGGAACCCGGCACCGTCGATGCTGGCCGCCTCGTACAAATCCTTCGGCACGTCCTGCAACGCTGCCAGAAACAGCACGAAGCCCAGCCCCATATCCCACCAGATCGAGGCGATGGACACGCCGACCAGCGACCATTGCGAACTGGTCAGCCACGCAATCGGCCCGATGCCGAACCAGCCGAGATAGTGGTTCAGCAGGCCGAATTGCGTGTCCAGCACCCACACCCAGACCAGACCGATCACGGTGGCCGAGACCACGTTGGGCGTGAACAGGATGGTGCGCGCAAGCCCGGACAGCGGCCATGAGCGGTTGACGAACATGGCGAAGGCCAGCCCCAGCACCACGACGCCGGGGACGATGATGAGCGCGTAGAGCAGCACGTTCACGAACGCCTGCTGCAGCCATTTGTCGGCCAAGGCGTCGCGGTAATTTTGCAGGCCGACCCATTCGGGCGCGCCGATGATGGCCCAGTCGGTGAAGCCGACATAGATGCCGAACAACACCGGCAGCACATTGAACAGCAGAAACGGCACCGCAAAGGCGAGGATGAACAGATACCCCGCCCAGTCGATCTTCGACCGGCCGACGAACGCGACGGCGGATGTCTCCGCCGCCGCTGCCCGCGCGTCTGTTGTCACCGTCTGGCCTTAGCCAGCGTCGAGGCCCTTCTGCCATTTCTCGGTGATCTGGGCCATGGCTTCCTCGGGCTTGGCCTTGCCGGCCCACACCTGCTCCAGCGTCTTGGCGAGGAAGTTGCCGCCCGAGTAGATGGTGAAGTCCGGGCCAGCCAGCACGGGAATTTCACCTTCGGTCGCGAACGACATGCCGTCCACGAACGCGCCGCGCACCGACCAGTCATTGCCGGCGGTCTTGTAGTCCGGCAGCGACAGGATGGATTTGCGCGGGGACGCGCCACGGCCCACCGTGGTCCACAGCTTGCTGTTGTCAGACAGCCACTTCACCGCCGTCATGGTGGCTTCGTAGCGGCCCTTGTCTTTCTGCACGTACAGTTCCAGCCCGCCTTCCTCGAAGTAGGTCACGCGCTTGTCGCCGATCTTCGGGAACAGGTTGGTGCGGAACGGCAATTTCTGCGCCACGTAGCCGTTCAGCGTCCACGGGCCGGTCCAGAAGATCGAGCCCTGACCGTTGCCGAACGCCTTGTAGCGGTCGGTGACGTCGCGGGTGGAGACCTTCTGCGTGTCGAACAGACCCAGCACCCATTCCATCGCGGCAATGCCCGCCTTCGGGTTGACGGCGGCGGTCTTCAGATCCTCCGACGCCCGCATGAAGCCCATCTGTGCCGAGACGATGCCCCATGTGACGGTGGGTTGCACGCCCGAGCCAGTCATCATGATGCCTGAGCGCGTGACCTTGCCGCCCTCGGTCTTGGTCATCTTCTTGGCCCAGTCGAGCAGCCCGGCGCCGTCTTCCGGGAACGCCATCGGGTCCAGCCCGGCTTCCTTGACGTGGTCGGTGTTCACTTCCGGCTGCAGGCTCATCAGGTCCATCGGCACCAGGAACAGGCCGTTGCCGTATTTCGGGTAGCGCGCCGCCTTGATGGAGAACGGGTCGAAATCGGCAATGTCGAGGCCGGTCTGCTTGGCAAGGTCATCGAGCGGCACGACCACACCGTCCTTGGCCATCTTGGCGCGCACGCCCGCCGTGCCCCAGCCGAAATCCGGCGCGCGGCCGGTGGCGGCGGCGGCCAGCACCTTGGTGGTGTATTGTTCTTCCGGGACCAGTTCCATGCGGATCTGCACGTCGGTGTGCGCGGCGTTGAACGCGTCGATGCATTTCTGCCAGACTTCGCCGTCCGACGCGGCGAGCCAGCTCCAGTGCACCACTTCCTTGGGGGCGGCGCGCACGATGGCCGGGCGCGCCAGCACGCCGGCACCAAGGGCCGCTACGCCGGCGAGGGCGCTGCGTCGAGACAGTTTGAAGTCAGACATTCGACTCTCCCTTTATCGTAGCCTGCGCGGCAGGATGCCGGGCAGGAGTCAGAGTTTCAGACGTTTGCCATACAGTCCCGTCACACCATCGGCATCACGATGGTACCAGACGGCGAACACCGATCCGTCGGCGCACAATGCCGCGGCCGGATAGCCAGCATCGCGGTGCGGCAGCGCCTGCACCACGGCGGGATGGTCAACTTCCCAGGAGAAGCCTTCATCGTTTGAGATGTAAGCCAGAATGCCGCAGGGCGGCTCCCGCCGCCCGGTGATTGCGGCCAGCCGCCCATCTGCCAGCCGCAGCAAATGTGCCGGATACGCCGCGATGCCGGTGGGCGCAGGCTGTGTCCAAGTGTGGCCGCGATCCTGCGAGTGGATGGCATACAGCGTCCGGGACGTATTTTCGCGCAGCAGCATCAGCAGCGAGCCATCGCGGCGGACATGCGTGGCCGGTTCTTCAAACTCGCAGCCATCTTGCTGCGCCACTGCTTCCGGTACAGTCCAGTGCAGCCCGGCATCGCGTGAGCGCACCAGAAAGATGCGGCGGTAATGCGGAATATCGGACAGCGGCAGCAGGATCTCGCCATCATCCAGCACCGCGCCGCCGCGCATCCCGTAGCCGCCACTATAGGGCCGCACGTCGATTTCGCCGATGGGTACAAAGCGCCGCCCGGAATCATCGCTGCGGCTGACCAGTGTCTGTCCGCCGCCGCGCAGCCACGGCATCCAGTGTTCGGCGCTGCCCTGCGCGGCAGCGGTGGAATCAAGCTCGGAGGATCCCACCAATCCCTGCCGCAACTGTGCCGGTGTGGCCAGCAACGGATCGGGCGGGCCTTCCGGCGGCGCATCCAGCGGATACCAGTGAAATCGCCACTGATTCAGCAGCACCGCGCCATCCGGCAGCGGCGTCAGCCCGGCGCATTCGGTCCCGGTGACGCCGAAGCCCGGCACCGGCTGCGGCGGCGACCATGTCTCACCCTCATCGGTCGAGCGCATGACGATGTTGACGAATTCCGGATCCTGCGGCGGATGCATCGTCACCGCCCGGCGTGGCGCGCGGTTGGCCACCATCACCCACGTGCCATCGCGCAGCGCCGCCAGATGCGGATGCGCGATGTAGCGGTGCGGGTCGGCCAACAGCAGGCGCGCCGTCATGGCAGGTTCAGTCCACAAGCCGGAAACGGGTGCACAACACTTCCTGCAAGGGCCGCTCGGCCTCGTTCCATTCGTGGTAGGACGCCAGAATGCTGCCGTCGTTCAGTTGCACCACGCTGGGATAGCCAATGTGCTGATAGACGCCGGGATTGTTCCAGTCGATGCCGCCGCTGCCATACTTGCCCGACGCCGGACTCATCCGGCTCGACCCCGGCTTGTCGGTTGCACTGCGCCCCGGCACGCCACCCTCGCGGATCACGAACTCGTTCTTGCGATCCCACGTGATGCCATCTTCGGAAATGCAACCCCGCACGCCATAGGGCGGGCGGCGGTAGCCGTAGATCATCAGATAGCGCCCGTCCTGCAAGGCGATCATCTCTGTCGGGAAGCCCCAGATATTGG
>CAIPHQ010000180.1 GCA_903864895.1 uncultured Rhodospirillales bacterium | reverse complement strand
TGTAGCGTTCAATCGCCGCAGGGCGGTCCTTGCGCTCGGCGGCGGCGGCGGCGTACTCGGTCCAGATGTCGGCCACGTTGGGCAGACGCGCGGCGGCTTCTTCCAGCAGCGCCTCACCCTCGGCGGGGCGGGCGAGTTCCTTGCGCAACAGGGAGGCGGCCCGCAGATAGGCCATCGGCAGGCGCGGGAAGGCGGCATACGCCGCCTGCCAGCGCGCCAGCGCCGCAGCCCAGTCCGAGCGCTGTTCGGCGGTACGGGCGTAGTCGATGGCCAGTTCGGGGTTGTCATGAAACCGCCGCACCGCCTCGCCCAGCAGGCGCTCAGCGGCGCCGGCCGCACCGTTCTGGCGCAGCGTGCTGATGATCCCGGTATAGGTGGCGGGCTGATCGGGCAGTTGGCCGCGCACCGCATCCCACGCCAGAAACGCCGCAAGCCATTGGCCCGGCAGGCCATCTGCCGCCGTCTGTGCCGGCTCTTGGGCTGGCGCAGGCGCTGGCGCGGGGGCAGGTGCCGCCATGGCGGCCGGTGCGGGCTGGACTGGCGGGGGCTGGGCGGGCGCCGCGGGCGCAACCTGCACCTGGACGGGCTGCGGGGCCGCCTGTGCCGCGCCAGGGGCCGGGCTTTGCGCAGCAGCGGCGAGGCCGGGGCGCAATTTGCTGACTGTGGCTGCGGCGCGGTCGATCTGCGGGCTGTCCTGCCACTTGGCCCGGTCGGTGCCCAGCGCCTCAAGGCTGGCGGAGACAAACGCCTCCAGCCCCAGGACCGCCGGGGGCTTGCCGGGCCGGACCCATTCCAGGCTGCCGGTAAACCCGCGCCGCGCGGCCAGTTCCGGGTACACCGGCCATGTGCCCAGCGCCTCCAGATAGTCGGGCTGGGATTCGGGCAGTGATGCGCTCGCTGCGTGCGCCGCCGGTGTCAGATAACGCCGCCCCAGCAGCGCGCGGCGCAGCGTGTCGATGGCCACGAACTTGCGCGGATGTACCGGCACGAAAAAGAAATCGCCCCGGGCCTCCCACGCCGCAAAGTCCGCGCTCAGGTCGATACCGTTCGCGCTGAAAGTCTCCAGAAACTTGGTGCGCTCGAGGCCGTAGCGTTCGAAAAAGCCGAACTCGGCGTACGTGGCCTCGTTGAACAATGAAACCGTGGCGTCCACGCCCAGCCCATGCGCCCACGCACCCAGCGTGATCAGCGAGGCAATCGTGTTCGGGGCGTTGTAGCTCAGCGGCCCGCGCAGCCCCTGCACATACGATACGTCCGGGTGCAGGCCATGGAACCACAGATGCGGCAGGATGATCCGGTCCGCCTTCGGGTTCAGCGCCGGGCCGCATTTGCGGCGTTCCGGCGCGTCGCCGATATACAGTTCACATTCTTGCAGAAATTCGACGAATTCGGGCTTCTCGCCGCTGGTGAACCATCCGTCGGCCATGCCGCCATCCACGCCGCGCACGTCCCAGTTGGGCGCAATGGCCTTCAGCGCCTCGACAAACGTCACCGTGACGCAGTTGGAGATGACAACAACTTTCATCGCTTCAAAATCCTACGCTTTTGACGATCAGATCGTCGTCGCAGACCACGTCCGCGCTGCCCTGATAGGCTTGGTCCAGCCATGTCTGCCGCCCGGACGGTGGCAGGAAACTCGCCTGAAATACGTCCATCACCTGCGCCACGCCAGCGTGCGTGACGCTGCGCTGGTTGGCAGCGAAATACACGCCTGCGGTGTGCGGCCCGGTCACGATCTCGTAAGCCGGAAAATAGTAAACATGGTCCCAAGCGGCCACCGCCGCCGCGCACACCGCGCGCAGCACGGATTTGCTGAGCGTGTTGGCGCACAGCACATGCTCATCGGTGAAGGTCGCCACCATTGGCACCGGTGAGACGGTGAGGATCACCGGCGCTGCCGGGTTGTGCTGGCGCAGGGCGGATATGAACGCCATCAGGTCGTCCAGAATCTCGGCATAGCCGAAATTGTGAAACCGGGCCGCGCCGCCCTGCGGATCATCCGCGATCACACCGGCAGCAACCGGCAGCGCCGTCTGACCGTCGGCGCCCAGCCATGCCTCGGTCAGCCCCAGCGTGAACACGAACACCTCGCAGCGTGCGAAGACCTCGCGCACCGCCGCCAGATGCCGGGCACGCTCGGCGCGCACGGCCTCGGGGCTGGCGAACCCGGCGGCGAACATGGCCGGGCGCAGGGCGTCCACAAAGCGCCCGTCCGGCCGCTGCCACACAATCGCCCTGGGCGGGGCGCCGGCATGGGCCTCGCAGAACAACTGCCATAGCTGGCGCACGGTGTAGATGTTGCCGTAGCGCGCTGAAAACGGCGGCTGGCCGCTTTCATCCGGCTCCGTTTGCAGAAAGCGGATGTCCGGCCGCATCCGCAGCATCTGGGCCAGACGCTGGGCGAAACAACTTCCGGCAGTGGCCACCGCGGTGCCCGGCACTATGGCAAACCGCTTGGCCGGGATGGGCCGCACCTCGCCCACCGTCCGCTCGGCCACGCCGGTGCGCCAGAACTGCGTGGGGGGCCTGCCGTCATACGGGTTGATCATGCGGGCGTCCCGAACCGGGGGGTCAGCCCCGGCCGCGATAGGGCGGCACGCCCTGATCCGGAATCCATGCGCCGCCCGGGGGGGCGCCGGTCTGCCAGAACACGTCAATCGGGATACCGCCGCGCGGATACCAGTAGGCACCGATGCGCAGCCAGTGCGGGG
>CAIPHQ010000179.1 GCA_903864895.1 uncultured Rhodospirillales bacterium | reverse complement strand
TTGACTTAATATAGAAAATCTCGTGTACTTGTAACCGTGTGATCCCTCGTATCGGGTGAGGGTTTGGAAATCGGCAAGACTCTCTCTTAAGTCGCCCCGTTTCCTGTCCAGCCAATGGGATCCACCTCATGGCCTTGGCCGACAGCCGAGCGAGCGTTGTTTCCGCCCACGCAAAGAAGGCGTCCAACAGAGGGGCCAATTCGCGGCGCCGTTCGATCCGCTCGAGGATTGGGGCGAAGGCTGCGCGCGCTTCGATGGCATAGATTGCGGCAATCCGGTCCAGCGCCTGTTTGGCGGCCGGGGATTTGTGTTGCTCCCATTCGTCAAAGAAGCCGCGGCGGGTATGCGCCCAGCAGGCCACTTCCGTGATGGGCCCGGGCTTGGTGCGGGCCGGGCCATACAATTTCTCGAAGCCGGCATAGGCGTCGGCCTGGAGCATGCCGGTGAAGCCCGCTAAGTGTGCCGCGGGATGCGCGCTGGTGCGATCAGGGCTGTAGAAGTAGGCGGCGGCCGGAGGATCCCCGCCGCAAAACGGCCGGTCATCGCGCACATAGGCCCACAGCCGCCCGGTCTTGGTCCGGCCGAGCCCGGAGCAGAGCACCGGAACCGTGGTGTCGTCGCCATGGATCTTCCCGGCGGCAAAGACATGCCTGCGGATAGCAGCGACAATTGGATCGAGCAGCCAGGCCGCCTGGCCCACCCAGTCGCAGAGGGTGGAGCGATCAAGCTCCAGGCCCTCCCGGGCGTAAATCTCGCATTGCCGGTAGAGCGGCAGATGGTCGCAATATTTTGCCACTAGCAGATGCGCCAGCATGGCCGGCGTGGCGCGGCCACGCGGTGTTGGTATCGCAGGTGCGGGTGCCTGGCTGATCGCATCGCACGCCCGGCAGGCGAATTTCGGCCGCACGTGGCGGATGACCTGGAAGTGGCCGGGCACGTAGTCCAGCACCTCGGTGACGTCTTCACCGAGTATGGCCATCCCGCCACCGCAGGCCGGGCAGAGGCAGGCGCCGTCACCGGGCGGCTGATGTACCACCTCCTGGCGCGGCAAATAATCGGGCAGCGGTTTGCGCTTCGGCTTGGTGCGGACGGAAACAGGCGCCGCAGCATCGGCGGCTTCGGCGCGGGCCACGTCTTCAGCCTCGCCGGTCTCCAACTCCTCCAGCTGCAACTCGAGTTGCTCGATCTGGCGGGTGATCCGCTCCGACGACCGGCCGAACTGCATCCGGCGCAGCTTGGCGATCTGGAAGCGGAGCTTTTCGATCTCCAGCGCCTTGAGCTGAACCGCGGTCTGCGCCGCCTTCAGTTCCGTGCTCGCGTTGGCCAAAGCGGCCTGGCAGGCCAGCGCGAAGGCGCGCAGGGCGGCGGGATCGGTGGGCAATTCGGCCGTGGCGAGCGACATGGCCAACCGTAGCAAAGCCAGTCCGGTCGAGCCACAGTCCGGCAGAATCGCAGACTTGCTAGAGTAGAACTGGTTGTGATGCCGGCGGCGGCGCTATCGTGCGCCGCCAGTCCATCGCTTCGGCCAGCATCGCGAACTGCGCCGGCGTCAATGTCATCGCCCCGTCCACGATCGGCGGCCACACAAAGCGGCCCTGCTCAAGCCGCTTGGCAATCAGCCAAAGGCCGGTGCCGTCCCAATACAGGCCTTTGAAATAATCGCCGCGCTTGCCGCGGAAGATGAACAGATGGCCGCTGAACGGATCCGCGCCGATGATCTGCTTCGCCTTCGCGGCCAGGCCATCGAACCCGTTGCGAAGATCGATCGGGCGGCATGCCAGATACACCCTGGTTCCCGGCGCCAGGCTGATCATGTCACCCGCCTCATCGCCCGCAGCACCCGCGTCAGTGCCGCCTCGTTGACCGAGGCATCCACGCAGATGCGCGCCCCGGTTGGCAACGCGATCTCAATGGCGCCAACACGCGTGCCACTGGCATCAAGCGCGCGTGAATTCCCCGGCTCCAGCGGCGTCAACATCGCAGGCCCCTTTGCCGCCGGGCTGCCAACCACGCCAACCTGAACAAAGCCGGTATCCCCAAAGTGGCCCGGCGCCGCCGATGCCGCCTTGCGCGCCGAGCGCCAGTTGTAGAGCAGGCTCTCCGACACTCCGTGACGCCGGGCAACCAGTGCGACCTTGCCGCCTTCTCCTGCAAACTCCACATCCGCCGCCGCGTGATGATCTCCGATCCGGACACCCGCCCTCCTTCTGGAGACCTCCAGAAGGACTCCACTCAGGCGCCAACTCTCCCAACGATGAACGCCGAGCCGCAATACGTGTTCAGCGACAATCAGGATGGTTTTGAGCGACAATCAGGATGGTGATGCCGGGGGTGACCGGAGGCTGGGCGTAGCCCTGCCGTAGGTCATCCCCGGCGGGCGGATCCCTGTTTGGGGTCTGTCTGCGGTTGCGTGAGGTTTGTGCCGAAGTGGCGGCTTCCTTTCGGGGGGTCGCCTCGTGCCCGGCGCGCACATCACCGACCAGAAAGTGAGACTGTATATGCACCATCGCAGGACCCAGACCCGGCATATCGCCACCGCCCGTGCGGGTATCGGCGCCAGCAGCGGCGCCCGGCTTGATGCCGATCCCCGGCTTCCCTCGCAGCGCCGGACGCCGCGGAGCCGACGCCGTCCGGACCCGTTGGCGGCAATTTGGGAGGCGGAGATCGTCCCAATGCTGAGCGCCATGCCTGGCCTGCGGCCGATCGCGGTGTTCGAGGAGATGCTGCGCCGCCATCCCGACCTGTCGCCCAACATACGCCGCACCCTGGAACGTCGCGTCCGCGATTGGCAGGCGTTGCACGGACCGGAGCGCGACGTGATCTTCCGCCAGGCACATCCGCCCGGACAGCAGGGCCTGTCTGATTTCACCGACGCCGGCGAACTCGGTGTGACCGTTGCGGGTGAGCCTCTGCCGCATCGGCTCTACCACTTCCGCCTGGCCTTCTCCGGCTGGGAGCACGCCGAGGTGGTGCTTGGCGGCGAAAGCTTCACGGCGTTGGCCACCGGCCTGCAGAACGCACTGTGGTCATTGGGCGGTGCTCCGCGTGAGCATCGCAGCGACAGCCTGTCCGCCGCGTTCCGTAACCTGGAGGACGCGACTGAGGTGGACCTGACCGAGCGCTACGAGGCGCTGTGCGCACATTATGGCATGCAGCCGACGCGCAACAATCGCGGCATCGCGCACGAGAACGGCGCTATCGAGGCACCGCATGGTCATCTCAAGACCGCGTTGGAGCAGGCGCTGCTGCTGCGCGGCACGCGCGACTTCGCCGAACTTGCAGCCTGGCGGGCGTTCGTCGACGAGGTAGTCGGCCGCGCCAATGCCCGCCGCCGCCGCACCGTCGAGATCGAGCGCGCCACCCTGCTGGCATTGCCCGCGCGGCGCACGACCGATTATGACGAGGTGCTGGTGACGGTCACGCGCAGCGGTGGCTTCATACTGCGGCGCGTCTTCTACACCGTGCCCTCCCGGCTGATCGGCCACCGGCTGCGCGTTCGCCTCTACGATGATCGGCTGGAGTGCCTGCTCGGCAGCACGCCGGTCATCACGCTGGTTCGCGGCCGGACATATCAAGGCAGGCATGGCCCGCATCGCACGCTGCACGTCGTGGACTATCGCCACGTCATCCATGCGCTGCGCCGCAAACCGGCGGCCCTGCTCAACCTCGTCTACCGGGACCAGTTGTTCCCACGCGATGCCTACCGCCGCACCTGGGAGCGGCTGTGTGCTGCCCAGCCGCCGCGCACCGCCTGCCAGATCATGGTCGGACTGCTGGCGCTGGCCCACGAACGGGCGTGCGAGGCCGATCTCGCCGCCGAACTCGACAGCCTGATCGCGGCGGACAGATTGCCGGACATGAACGCGCTGCTGCACCAGTTCGCTCCCGCCGAGCGCCGCATCGCCGATGTCACCGTCACCTTGCCCTCGCCTGCCAGCTACGACGCGCTGCTTGGGCCGGACACGCCCTGCGGCCTGGTGGCGGGAGCGCGGCCATGAGCCGGGTCGAGGTCGACACCGCGCGCCTGCCGCTGCTGCTGGGCGAGTTGCGCCTGCCCGCCATCGCCCGGTTCTGGCCGGAGATCGCCGAGCGATCCGGCCGCGAAGGCTGGCCGGCCGTCCGCTTCCTCGCCACGCTGGCCGAACTGGAGGTCGCCGAGCGCACACAACGCCGGATCGAGCGCCACCTGGTCGAAGCCCACCTGCCGCCAGATAAAACCCTCGATGGCTTCGACTTCAGCCATGTCCCAATGCTCAGCCGCGCACGCGTCACCGCCATCGCATCCGGTGACGCGTGGCTGGCCAAAGGTGACAACCTGCTGCTATTCGGCCCGCCCGGCTCCGGCAAGACGCACATCGCGGCCGCCATAGGCCGCGCCCTCATCGAGGGCGGCTACCGCGTGCTGTTCACCCGCACCACCGACCTCGTCCAGCGCCTCCAGGCAGCGCGCCAGCAACTCATCCTCGAAGCCGCCATCACCAAGCTCGACAGATACGATCTGCTCGTGCTCGACGACCTCTCCTACGTCCGCAAGGATCAGGCCGAGACCTCCGTGCTGTTCGAGCTGATCGGCAGGAGATACGAACGGCGCAGCATGCTGATCACCGCCAATCAGCCCTTCGCCGAGTGGAACAAGGTGTTCCCTGATCCCGCCATGACCATCGCCGCCGTCGACCGCCTGGTCCACCACGCCGTTGTCGTCGAGATGAACGTCGATAGCTACCGGCAGAAGGCCGCCATCATCCGAAAAGCACGCGCCGCGACAATCAAGCGCGACAATCAGCCCAAAGACCCGCCCGAACCTGACAGACAGGCACAAACCGCAAACTTGCCGCTTGCCAGCGACAATCAGCCGCGACAATCATCCCTGCCAAGCGCACCGAATCACCATCCTGATTGACGCGCACTCACCAACCAGATCGTCGCGCTACAGCCAGCGGTACACCCGGCTGGGGCAGACCCCATACCGGTGCGCCACATCCTGCACACGCGCCCCCGGTCGCAGCGCCTCCGCCGCAACCCGCGCCCGAAACGCCGCGTCGTGCGCGCGCCGACGCTCGGCGACTATCTCTATCCGCTCGCTTGCCTCGCAAGCTGTGGCAGCCACAGTGGCTGCCTCTTCATCCCCGGTTTGCATGCCGCAAGAGAATCAGCCGCATCAGCACGCGACAAGACGGTCCTCACCGCAGGGATACGGTAGAGCACGTGTTTGCCCACCAGAAGGGGCTGATGGGGTTGGCGGTGCGCAGCATCGGCATAGCCAGGGCGCGGGTGATAATCGGCCTGGTCAACCTCGCGTACAACATCCGCCGCTTCGTCTGGCTCAGCGGCAGGGCCGAACCGGCATAGCGCCGACCGCGAACGTGCCGACGGAAAACGCCG
>CAIPHQ010000178.1 GCA_903864895.1 uncultured Rhodospirillales bacterium | reverse complement strand
TGGCCCGTGCCGTGCGGCGTTCGGCGCGTCCGGCACGCCGGGCCGCCTTCCTGCTGGGTCTGCCCGCGCAGCTGTTCCTGCTGCTGGCCTTCGTCGCGCCACTCGGCGCGCTGCTCGGCACAGCGGTGGAAAACCCGGAGGTGCGGCAGGTGCTGCCGCGCACCGCCGCCGCACTCGCGCAATGGGACGGCGCTGCGGTGCCGGACGAAGCGGTGTTCACGGCGCTTGCCGCCGACCTGAAGCGTGCCAACGAGGACAAGACGGCGGCGCTGGCTGGCAAGCGGTTGAATTATGAAATGCCCGGCATGCGCAGCAAGATGCTGTCCGCCGCCCGCATGGCAGCCGCTGCCGAGGCAGGACCGTACCGGCAGATGTTCATCGACAAGGATCCCGCCTGGGGCGAACTCGAGACCTGGCAGGTTATCGCCCGCACCGCGCGGCCGTGGACAGTGTATTACTTGCTGACCGCCATCGATCTGGAGCAGGCACCTGACGGTTCCATCCATGCCGTATCCGCAGACAATGCCATTTTCCTGTCGCTGCTGACCCGAACGCTGTGGATAGCGGCCCTGGTGACCATCGGCACCGTGCTGCTGGGCTTTCCGGTGGCCTATATCATCACCATCACGCCGCCCGCCGTAGGGCGCATCATGCTGCTGCTTGTGCTGCTGCCGCTGTGGACATCACTGCTGGTGCGCACCACGGCGTGGGTGGTGCTGCTGCAAACCGATGGTGTGATGAACGACATCATCATGTGGACCGGGCTTTCCGCGCACCGGCTGCAACTGATCTTCAGCCGCTTCGGCACCGTCACCGCCATGGTGCATATCCAGTTGCCGTTCACTATCCTGCCGATCTACTCGGTGATGCGCGGCATCTCGCCCACGCAGATTCGCGCTGCGCGCTCGCTCGGCGCGCCTGCAATGTCCGCCTTCTGGCGCGTGTATGCACCGCAGACCATCCCCGGTGTGGTGGCAGGCGGGTTGATCACGTTCATCCTGTCGCTGGGTTACTACATCACGCCCGCGCTGGTGGGCGGGCCGACGGACCAGATGATCTCGAACTTCATCTCCACCTACATCAACCGCGACCTGAACTGGGGTCTGGCCAGCGCGCTGGGTGTGGTGCTGCTGGCGGTGACGCTGGGGATTTACGGCGCGTTTCTGCGGCTGGTTGGCCCCGACCGCATGCGGTTCGGCTAGACGATGCTCTGGCTCCCCTCCTACGCCACCGGCCCCGAACGCCTCGGCCGCTTTCTGGTGCTGGCGTTCGTGCTGCTGGTGCTGATTTTTCTGATCGCGCCGTTCTTTGTGGTGGTGCCGCTGAGTTTCTCGCAGGAGGCGTTCTTCACTCTGCCGGTGAAGCAGTACTCGCTGCGGTGGTACAACGACTTCTTCGGCAACGTCCGCTGGATCGCTTCGCTGATCAACAGCATCATCACCGCGGTTTCCACCACCGTGCTGGCCACCACTTTGGGCACGGCGGCAGCGCTTGGCATGGCGCGGCCCGACTTTCCCTACCGCCGCGCGGTGATGAGCCTGATGCTGTCGCCGATGATCGTGCCAATCGTGATTGTCGCGGTCGGCGGCTACCTGTTCTTCGGCCGTCTGGGGCTGGTCAACACGCTGCCGGGGTTGGTGATCGCCCATACCGCGCTGGCCATGCCGTTCGTGGTGGTCACGGTGGCGGCCACGCTGTCCACCTACGACACCAATCTCACCCGGGCGGGCCTGTCGCTGGGCGCACCACCGGCCTCGGTGTTCCTGCGCGTCACGTTACCTGCCATCGCGCCCGGCGTGATTTCGGGCGCCATCTTCGCGTTCGCGGTGTCGTTCGATGAAGTGGTGGTGGCGCTGTTCCTGACGTCCGCGGAGCGGCGCACGCTGCCGGTGCAGATGTTCTCGGGTATTCGCGACCAGATCAACCCGACCATCATGGCCG
This sequence comes from uncultured Rhodospirillales bacterium, assembly GCA_903864895.1. Classification (GTDB taxonomy): domain Bacteria; phylum Pseudomonadota; class Alphaproteobacteria; order Acetobacterales; family Acetobacteraceae; genus CAIPHQ01. The sequence goes on along the minus strand of CAIPHQ010000178.1, from coordinate 16,464 downwards.
CCGCCACCATCCTGCTCGGGCTGTCGATCCTGCTGTTCATCGTCGCCACGTGGCTTGGGCGGCGCGGCAAGGCCTGAGATCAGACTTTGGGGTCCGGGTTTTCCGTGTGCCCGTCCACGGCAATGATCTGCCCGCTGATCCGCACCGCTGCATCTGACGCCAGAAACACCGCCATGGCCGCCACGTCCTGCGCGGTCACGAAGGTCCGCAGCGAGGTTCCTGCCGCATAGCCCGCGTAAATGGCATCGCGCGTGCTGCCCTTCACCGCGGCCTCACGTTCCAGCACGCGTTCGATGCGCGGGCCTTCCACCGAACCGGGGCAGATGGAATTGGCCCGGATGCCGAACGGTCCGGCTTCCATGGCGATGGTCTTCATCAGCCCGTTGATCGCCCATTTCGCGGCGCTGTACGGGGCGCGATTGGGAAACCCGTAGATCCCGGCGGTGGAGGATGTCAGCAACACCGCGCCCGAGCGCTGCGCCTGCATCAGCGGCAGCGCGTATTTCACGAACAGGAATGCGCCGGACAGATTGACCGCGATGCAGCGGTCCCAGTCGGCAAGCGCGATATCTTCCAGCCGCGCGGTGGGGCCGGCAATGCCCGCGTTGGCGCACAGCGTATCCAGCCCGCCCCATGCCGTGTGCATCCGGGCGAATAGATCGGCCACAGCGGCTTCATCGGTCACATCCAGCCGGTCGCGCTGCCAGTCCTGCGGGCAGTCCGCCAGCGCCGCCGCATCGGCATCCACCACCCACACGGCCGCCCCGGTGGCGGCAAAGGCTTCGGCCATCACGCGGCCAATTCCGGCCGCCCCTGCCGTGATCAGCACCCGTTGCCGCCGCATCAGCCTGCCACCACGTCGGCCAGCACGCCTGCCAGACGCCGCACCGTGCGGGTCTGCACCCGCGCGCTGAGGTAAACTCCGGTGGTGACGTCCGGCAGGGCGGGCAAGGTGTCGCTGGGTTCCAGCGCCTCTAGCCCCTGCGGCACCAGCCGCCGCGCCAGCGTGGTCACACCGAACCCGGCGCGCAATGCCGCCTCGATGCTGGTCAGACTTGATGTCGTGTAGACGATGTCGAAGCCACGCCCCTGCCGTTGCAGCATCGACAGCATTGTGCGGCGATACAGGCAGCCTTCCGGATACGCCACCAGCCGCAATGGCCCGTCGCCCGGCAAGTCCTGCCCGGTGGCCCCCACCCAAGTCAGCCGCTCACGCCATGTGGTCAGCGCGCCTTCGCCCAGCGCATCCGGCGTCATGGCCAGCACGATGTCCAGCATGCCCTCGCGGAAATCGCGCAGCAGGTTCACCGACACGTCGGACATCACGTCAAACCGCGTGTCCTGCGCGTCGGCTCGTTGCAGGAAGGCGGGCAGGTATTGGTCGGCGTAGTCGTTGGGGATGCCGATTTTCAACCGCCCGCCGCCGCCCTTGCTGTTCAACCGCTGCAACATCTCGTCGTGCTGGGCCAGAATGCGCCGCGCATAACTGGCGCAGATTTCGCCCGCTTCGGTGAGATGCCCGGCCCCGCCGTCACGGTCGAACAGCGACACGCCGATGAGTTCCTGCAGGCGCTTGATTTGCAGACTGATGGTGGGTTGCGCCCGGCCCAGTTGTTCCCCGGCCCGCGTGTAGCCCTTCAGGTCAATGACCGTGACGAAGGCACGCAGCAGGTCGGTGGGCACATTGCGCATGGGCGGTCAGAATTTCTCCGTCCATGGGCGAAGTTCCACTTCCCAACTGCGAGCGCTGCGCGGCTGGGTCAGGTTGGCCCAATAGGCGCGCGCAATCGCGTCCGGGTCCAGCGTGCTGTCCGGCCGGTCAGGCGGGTCGGCATAGCGCGCGCCGCGAATGACGCCATCAATGATGAAATGCGCCACGTGAATCCCCTGCGGGCCCAGTTCGCGCGCAAGGCTCTGGGCGAGGCCGCGCAGCGCGAACTTGCCCATGGCGAAACAGGACGACAGCGCAAACCCTTTCACCCCCGCGGTGGCCCCGGTAAGTGCAATCGCGCCATGCCCGTGCGGCAGCATCCGCCGCGCCGCCTGCTGGGCTACCAGAAACGCGCCGAACGCGCTGACCTCGATGCCGCGCAGCACCTCGGCGGGGTCCAGTTCCGTCACCGGCCCGCGCACCCGGCCGCTGGCGTTGTACACCACAAGGTCGGGCGTGGTCCCCGCCGCATCCATGGCTGTGAACAGCCCCGCCACCTGCGCCGCATCGGTGGAGTCGCAGGCATAGGCTGCCGCCCCGGTTTCGGCGGCCAGCGCGCCGAGTTTCTCGGCATTGCGGGCGGCGACGGCGACCGCCAAGCCTTCGGCGGCGAACAGGCGGGCCAGCGAGGCCGACAGGCCCGGCCCGGTGCCGACGATCAGCGCGGATTTGTATGCCGGGATGTCCATCAGCGCGCTCCTGCCGGCCACATCGTGTAGGTGCTGCCGTCCGGCTCGCCGATGATGGCCTGTTCGGCGCAATCCAGAAACAGCCCGCTTTCAACCACGCCGGCTATCGCCTTCAACTGGCGCTGCAGGGTGAACGGGTCGCGGATCGGCGCGAAGCCGCCGCAGTCGTAAATCACGTTGCCGCCATCGGTGATGCGCGGCGCGCCGCTGCGGTCCAGCCGCAGCACCGGCTTGCCGCCCAGTTCCGCCAGACGGTGTGCGGTGGCCACCTGGCCGAACTGCACCACCTCCACCGGCAGCGGCGCACGCTGTCCGAGATGGGTGACGATCTTGCTGGCGTCGCTGACCACCACGAAGCGGCGGCTGGCCTGCACCACGATCTTCTCGCGCAGCAGCGCGGCCCCAAGCCCCTTGATCAGCCGCAGCGTGCCGGTTTCAATCTCGTCGGCCCCGTCGATGGCCAGATCAAGCTTGGCCTCGCTCAGCGCCGTCAGCGTGATGCCCTGCGTGATCGCCAGCGCCTCGGTCTCCGAACTGGTCGGCACGCCGGTGAAGTCCAACCCTTCGTCCCGCACCCGCCGCCCCAGCGCCATGACCACGTAGGCCAGCGTCGATCCGCTGCCCAAACCCACCAGCATGCCGTCTTCCACCAAGGCTGCCGCCGCCTCGGCGGCAATGCGCTTGGCGATGTCGCTGTTGCTCATGCTCTGTCCCTGTTCTCAGTGCTTGCCCGGCTCGACATGCCCGCCGAAGCCCATCCGCATTGCCGACAGCACTTTCTCCGCGAAGGTATGATCCTGCCGCGAGCGGAAGCGGGTGAACAGCGCCGCTGCCAGCACTTCGGCGGGCACCGCTTCGTCCACCGCCGCTTCGATGGTCCAGCGGCCCTCGCCGGAATCCTCCACCACGCCGCTGAACCGCTCCAGATGCCCGTCATCGGCCAGCGCCGAAGCGGTCAGATCGAGCAGCCATGAAGTCACCACACTGCCGCGCCGCCAGACTTCGGCGATGTCGGCCATGTCGAAGTCGAACTGCTCGGCCTGCGGCACCTTGGCCTTGGCGCGGCTGCGCAGAATGTCGAAGCCCTCGGCAATCGACTGCATCATGCCGTATTCGATGCCGTTGTGGATCATCTTGACGAAGTGGCCCGAGCCCACCGGCCCGGCATACAGATAGCCCTGCTCCACACGCGGGTCGCGGCCTTCGCGGCCCGGCGTGCGCGGGATGCTGCCGATGCCCGGCGCAAGGGCGGACCAGATCGGGTCCAGATACTCGAATGCCGCGCGCGGCCCGCCGATCATCAGGCAATAGCCCCGTTCCAGCCCCCAAACACCGCCCGAAGTGCCGCAATCCAGATACTGGATGCCCCGGCTGTCCAGATCGGCGGCACGGCGAATGTCGTCGCGGAAATAGCTGTTGCCGCCGTCGATGATCATGTCGCCGCCACCGAGCAGGCCACCGAGTGCCTGCACCGTATCCTCGGTGATCGCACCGGCCGGCAGCATCACCCACACCGCGCGGGGGCCGGGGGCGAGTTTGTCCACCATGTCGGGCAACGACGCGGCGGCAATGGCGCCGTCGGCGGCCAGCGCCTCGGTGGCCTTCGCACTGGCGTCGAACACCACGCAACTGTGCCCGGCGCGCATCAGCCGCCGCGCGATGTTGCCGCCCATACGGCCAAGTCCGATCACGCCGATCTGCATAAGTCCGCTCCCGTTCATGCTGCCCAGATGGGCCGCCCGGCGCGCCGCGCCAAGCCATCCCCGCCGATTGCCGCCGCAGCATGGCCCGATTACCGTGCCTGCATACAAGGGGGCCTGCGATGACTGTTGCCAATGAAGTGGAATTCCGCCGCCTGCGGGCCGACGAACTGCGCGCCCGCGCCGCCGCCGATGCGGTGGCGATCATTCCGTTCGGCTCCATCGAACAGCACGGCCCGCATCTGCCGGTGGAGGTGGACAGCCTGCTGGGCAACGAGGTGGCGCTGCGCACCGCGCGGAAGATGGACGCGCGCGGCACGCCGGTGGTGGTGCTGCCTGCGGTGTGGACCGGCGTGTCCGAACACCACATGGAATTCGGCGGCACCATCACGCTCGACCTTGCCACCTACGCGGCGCTGGCCGAGGGCATCTGCCGGTCGCTGGTGCGGCACGGTTTCAGGCGTCTGGTGCTGCTGAACGGCCATGGCGGCAACGACAACGCGCTGCGCTGCATCACCGACGAACTCACCCCAAGGCTCGGTGTGCCGATCATCCAGTTCACCTACTGGCACCCGACGCAGGATCTGATTGCCGCCGAACTCGACACGCAAACCTCGCTGCTGCATGCCTGCGAGGCGGAGACCGCCATGACGATGGCGTTGCGGCCGTACCTGGTGGCAGAGGCACGTATTCCGGCGGCCAGCCAGGCGATGGAGTATGTCCAGCCCGGCCCGTATCGCTGGCGCACACTTGGGTCCGTCTCAGCCAGCGGCGTGATCGGCAACCCGGCCGCAGCCTCTGCCGCAAAGGGCGAGCGGTTGCTGGATGTGATTTCCACCCGGTTGGCCGATTTGCTGTGCAATGCCGATCTTTGGGCTGCGCCGTGGAAGCAAGGCGGCTAGCCCCCCGCCCGATGCGCTGCATGGCTGCATCACGCTGAATTTGGTCGCAATCGTCTGGTGCTTTGGATGAGGTTGCGGATCTGCACTCGTCCAGATCGCCGGAGACCAGAAGCCCGATGCCTTGTTCGCTGCCTTCTCTGATACGGCTGACGCAGGACAGTCCTCAGGCCAAGCACAGCTGAGCGTGGCCAGGACAAAGCAAGACCGCCGCGTGCAATACGCTGCCCTGCCGTTTCGCGCCGGGCCGGATGGTGCCACGCAGGTGCTGTTGATCACGTCACGCGAGACCGGGCGCTGGGTGATACCGAAAGGCTGGCCGATGCGTGGCCGCAAGCCACGTGAGGTTGCGGCACGCGAGGCATTTGAGGAAGCCGGGCTGGAAGGCGTGATCGTCGGCAAGCTTGCGGTGGGCTCGTACCACTACGCCAAGGGACTGCCCGGCGGCGAACATGTGCTGTGCGAGGTGCGGGTGTTTCTGCTGCTGGTGGAGCGCGAACTGGCCGAGTTTCCAGAACGCGGCCAGCGGCAGGCGCGCTGGACAACCCCGGACGAGGCCGCCGCCCTGGTGGACGAGGGCGGGCTGTCCGAGATCATCCGCCGCACGGCCGGCGCCCGGTTCATGCGTCCCGGACGAAAAGGGTAACCGCCGCCACCGGCTATTCGACGGGCGACACCAGAATGGTCACGCCACCGGTGGCGAAGTTGGCAAGATCATCGACCACTTTCTTCCAGTCGGGCGTCGCCATCACGCCCTGCATGGCCGCCGGGTTTTCGAACCACAATTCGGCGATCCGGTAGAAGGCAGGGGCCGTGCCGTCCGGCCCGGGCATCGGTTTGCCGATTTCGACATGCGCAATGCCCTTGACGGCATAGACCAGCGGCATGTGGGTCGCGGCGTAATAGGCTTCGAACGCGGCAGGGTCTTTCGGCGCGCCATACAGCGCGGTGACTTTGACCATGCCTTTCATGTCGGCCGCGCGCGCGGCCTTGCCGAGGACGGCACCGCCGATAGCGGCAAGGCCGAGCGCAAGACTGCTGCGGCGGGCGATGGTATGGGTCATATGATCCTCCTGCTCTTATTGTCTCGGACGCGGTCACTGTTGCCCAAGGCGCGCCGGGCGGCAACCGGGCGCGCCGGGACAAATTCCCGAGACTCAGCCGATCACGAAATGCGCCTCGGTCGGCTGATTGGACCGGCCGTTGATGGGCAGGATGTCCTGCGGGCAGGCGGAGAAGGCGATGATCAGGTCCATCTCGGCGCGCAGCACCACATAGCTGCCCGGGGTGGACACCGGCGGGTCGAAGCTCAGCCCGCCCGACGGTGTCCATGGGATGTTCATGAACAGGTTCAACGGGCTGGGTACTTCCGTCGGCACGAAGCCGAGTTCGCCCATGCCCGCGAACAGATTGTCCTGACAATTGTCATGCGGTTCGGTGCAGCCCAACCCCTCGTAGCGCGAGCGGTCGCAGGCGGCGATCAGCGTGTCGTGCACGTTGCCGGACGTGTCTTCGACCAGCGTCAGAATCGGGCGGCGCTTGTTGGTCAACAGCGTGTCGCCGACATGCGGGGTGATGTGCAGCATCCCGGCGCGGCTGTGCTCCATCGACATGAACTCGGCGTGGTTCTCGGCATTGAACGCCCAGGTGTCCACCACCTGCTCGCCATGCGTGTTGATGACGCGGATGGTCTGGCCCTTGGCGACAAGGGCGGCCTTGCCGCGCCGGGCGGGGATGGTCTGGGGGGTCATGTGAGTCTCACGTTTGGGGCGGGGCGCACCGTGCGTCCTGCCGATGCGGGGTAGTCTGGCCGCCTGCGCCGGAAATGTGAACGGCGGCCTTTGGTGCCCTGCGCCTGACCCCAAAGGATGGGCGTGGGAATTTCGACCAGTCGAATCAACCAATCGGTCAATGATGCGCGAAGTGCAGGCATCTGACGCCAAGACCCATCTGCCGCAACTGCTCGACGAGGTGGAGCGCGGTGAGGTAATCCTGATCACCCGCCACGGCCGCCCCGTTGCGCGCCTGGTGCCGGAGGCGATCCGCCGCAAGGACGAGATCCGCACCACGTTTGCGGCCATACGGGCCTTGCGCAAAGCCGCGCCGCCGGTCTCGGCGGAGGAGATTCGCAGCATGATCGACGAAGGCCGCAAATACTGATGGCCTTCGTGCTGGACGCCTCCATCGTGCTGGACTGGGCATTTCCGGACGAAGCCCACCCGGCCGCCGAAGCCGCCGCGAAATTGCTTGAGGATGAGGAAGCGCTGGTCCCGGCGCTACTGTGGTTTGAAGTCCGCAGCGGCCTGCTCGCTGGCGAGCGGCGCGGGCGGCTGACGCCGGACAGGACGGGCGCGTTTCTCGCCCGGCTTGGCGCGCTGCCGATGCTGACGGACCGCGCCCCGGACGAGTCGGTGCTGCTCGGGTGGGCCCGTGCCCACAAATTGATGGTTTACGACGCGGCTTATCTTGAACTGGCCGTCCGCCAGGGTGCGGCACTCGCCACGCTGGACCCGCAGTTGCGCGCGGCGGCACAGGCGGCTGGTGTCAAACTGGTGAGTGCCGCATAAGCCCCGTCACGCCTCCCGCCCCACCCCCTGCGCAATTCCCACCATCGCGCGGATCGCATCGTTCTCGCGCTCGGCATGCCACGCCACCGCAATGCCCACCGCTGCCACGGGGGCGGTCAATTTGCGGAATGCCACCCCCGGCGGGGCGAGGCGCGCCATGCCGGCCGAGACCAGTGCGACGCCCAGACCCGAGGCGACCAGTGCCAGTTGCGCCATCGCCGAGTTGACCTCCAGCGCCGCCACCGGGGCGAAACCGGCGCTGCGGCAGGCGGCGGTCAGGCCGTCGAAATACGCCGGGCTGATGCTGCGCGGCAGCACGATCATCGGCTGGCCTTCCAGGGCGGCCAGATTCACCACCGCACCCGCCGCCAGAGCATGCGAATCGGGCAGGGCCGCGATCAGTTCGTCGGGCGTGATTTGCAGCGTGCGAATGGGCGGGCGGTCGCGCTCCAGACGGGCGAAGGCAATATCCAGTTCGCCGCGCCGCAGTGCCTCGACTGCGTCGGTGGTGTCCATTTCCTTCACCGACACCACGGTATCCGGCCGCGCGGCGCGGAAGGCGCGCACGATGGGGGGCAGCGTGCCGAACACGGCGGAGGTGATGCAGCCCACCGTGATCAGTTCGCGCCGCCCCAATTTCACTTCGCGGGCCAGCGCCTCGACCGCGCGGGCGGCTTCTTCCAGCCGCCGCACGGCGGGCAGCAGCGCCTCGCCTTCCCATGTCGGCCGTGTGCCGGAATGCGAGCGTTCCAGCAATTTCACGCCGAGCGCGCGTTCCAGCGCCTGAATGTGCGCGGTCAGCGGCGGCTGCGACAGACCCAGCCTTGCAGCGGCGCGGCCGAAATTGCCTTCCTCGACCACGGCCAGGAAATGGCCGAAGCGTTTGATGAGTTCCAGATTCATCACGATAGCTTTTGCCTATCGTCGCCTGCCGTCAATTGGAATAGGCACCGGGCTGCTGCCGTGGCAGATAGCGGCCCATCGTCCAGCCACGCGAACACGGGAGCACGCCATGCAGGTGCATGAGGTTACGGTCCATCCGGAAAAAGATCGCCTGCCGCGCGACGCGCAACTGGCGTGGAAGATCGCCGAAGTGGCCGCCGACCCGGTGGCGGTGGATTCGGCCGTGGCCGACATGATCATCAACCGCGTCATCGACAACGCCTCGGTGGCCATTGCCGCCATCAACCGCCACCCGGTGGTCTCGGCCCGCGACATGGCGCTGGGCCGCCCGCATGCGGGCGGGGCGACGGTGTTTGGCTGCGGGCCTGAGGTGCGGGTGCATGCCGAGTGGGCCGCGTGGGCCAACGGCACCGCCGTGCGTGAACTGGACTACCACGATACGTTTCTGGCCGCCGATTACAGCCACCCCGGCGACAATATTCCGCCGATTCTGGCCGTGGCGCAGCAGACCGGCAAGGACGGCGCGGCGCTGCTGCGGGGTCTTGCGACCGGCTACGAAATTCAGGTCAATCTGGTGCGCGCAATCTGCCTGCACAAACACAAGATCGACCATGTCGCCCATCTCGGCCCCAGTGCTGCGGCGGGCATCGGCACGCTGCTCGGCTTGGACACCGATGTGATCTACCAGTCGGTGCAGCAGGCGCTGCACGTGACCACCGCCACGCGGCAAAGCCGCAAGGGCGAAATCTCCTCGTGGAAGGCCTATGCGCCGAGCCATGCGGGCAAACTGGCGATTGAGGCGGTGGACCGCTGCATGCGCGGCGAGGGTGCGCCGAGCCCGATTTATGAGGGTGAGGACAGCGTGATTGCGTGGATGCTGGACGGCCCGAAGGCGCATTACAGCGTGCCGCTGCCGGCCCCGGGTGAGGCGAAGCGCGCCATTCTGGACACCTACACCAAGGAACACTCTGCGGAATATCAAAGCCAAGCGTTGATCGATTTGTCCTTCAAGATGGGCAAACTGGTCAAAAACTGGGACGATGTGGCCGATGTGCTGATCGAGACCAGCCATCATACGCATTACGTGATCGGCACCGGGGCCAACGACCCGCAGAAATTCAGCCCGGACGCCAGCCGCGAGACGCTGGACCACTCGATCATGTACATCGTCGCGGTGGCCTTGCAGGATGGCGAATGGCACCATGTGCGCAGCTATGCGCCGGAACGCGCCCAGCGGGCGGATACGGTGCGGCTGTGGCAGAAGATCCGCACCATCGAAGACCCGAAATGGACCGCGCGCTACCACTCGTCCGACCCGAGCGTGAAGGCGTTCGGTGGGCGCGTGATCATCACGATGAAGGATGGCACGGTGATCGCCGACGAAATGGCAGTGGCCAACGCGCACACGCTGGGTGCGACGCCGTGGCAGCGCCCGCACTACATCAAGAAGTTCCGTACGCTGACCGAAGGTCTGCTGACTCCGGCGGAAGCCGGGCGCTTTCTTGATGTGGCGCAACGCCTGCCGTCGCTGACGGCGGCAGAACTCGCAGGGCTGACCATCGCGCTGCCGCCCGGCACGCTGGCGGCGGGCAAGCGCGGGTTGGTCTGACGACAGGAGTGGGGTGGGGCGCACCCACCCCACGTTTGCTTGACGGCAAGATTCGATGCACGGGGAGCATCCAATGAGCGAAACCCAAGCGGCGCCAACCGGCCCGAAGCCCAAGAAAAGCGTGGCCTTGTCCGGCGTGATCGCCGGCAACACCGCGCTGTGCACTGTCGGGCGCACCGGCAACGACCTGCATTATCGCGGCTACGACATTCTGGATGTCGCCGAGGAATGCGAGTTCGAGGAAATCGCGCATCTGCTGGTGCATGGCTGGCTGCCGAGTGCCGCCGAACTGGCCGCCTACAAGGCGAAGCTTGCCAGCCTGCGCGGCCTGCCGAACACGGTGCGTGCGGTGCTGGAAGCGCTGCCCGCCAGCACGCACCCGATGGATGTGATGCGCACCGCTTGCTCCGCGCTGGGCTGCGCGCTGCCGGAAGCACATGACCACAATATCCCCGGTGCCAAGGACATCGCCGACCGCCTGATGGCCAGCTTCGGTTCGATGCTGCTGTACTGGTGGCATTTCTCCCACAACGGCCGCCGTATCGAGGTTGAGACAGACGATGACAGCATCGGCGGGCATTTCCTGCATCTGTTGCACGGCAAGCCGGCCGAGGCGCACTGGGTGCGGGCGATGCACACCTCGTTGATCCTGTATGCAGAACACGAGTTCAACGCATCCACCTTCACCGCACGTGTGGTGGCGGGCACCGGGTCTGACATGTATTCCGCCATCACCGGCGGCATCGGCGCGCTGCGCGGGCCGAAACATGGCGGCGCCAATGAGGTGGCGCTGGAAATCCAGCAGCGTTATCTGACACCGGACGATGCCGAGGCCGACATCCGCGCCCGCGTGGCCAACAAGGAAGTCATTATCGGTTTCGGCCATCCGGTGTATACCATCGCCGACCCGCGCAACGTGGTCATCAAGGGCGTCGCCCGCCGCCTTTCGGAACAGGCGGGCAGCATGACGCTGTACAGCGTGGCCGAGCGCATTGAATCGGTGATGGCTGACGCGAAGCGGATGTTCCCCAATCTCGATTGGTTCAGCGCGGTGTCCTACAAGATGATGCGCGTGCCGACAGCGATGTTCACGCCGATCTTCGTGATCTCGCGCACCTCGGGCTGGGCCGCGCATGTGCTGGAACAGCGCGCCGATGGCAAAATCATCCGGCCGATGGCCAACTACACCGGCCCGGAAGATCTGGCCTTCGTGAAGCTGGCGGATCGCTGAAACAGGAGCGCGCATCATGACCTACCTCGTCGCCGCTGATCTGCCGCAGGAGCCCGCAGGGCAACGTTTTCGCGCCCTGCTGGCCCGCCCCGGCATCGCGCAATTGCCGGGCACGCATAATGGGCAGGCCGCGTTGCAGGCCAAGGCGGCGGGGTTTGAAGGGTTGTACCTGTCCGGCGCGGCGATGACTGCCAGCATGGGCCTGCCGGATCTGGGCATCATCACGGTCGATGAAGTCTGCTTCTTCATCCGCCAGGTGGCGCGCTCCTCCGGCCTGCCGGTGCTGGTGGACGGCGATACCGGCTACGGCGAGGCGCTGAACGTGATGCACATGGTGCGCGCGTTCGAGGATGCGGGCGCCGGCGCGGTGCATATCGAAGACCAGTTGCTGCCCAAGAAATGCGGCCACCTGAACGACAAGAAGCTTGCCAGCGCACACGACATGGCAGCCAAGGTGGCGGCAGCAGCAAGGGCGCGGCGGCATCTGTTCGTGGTCGCACGCACGGATGCCGCCGCCAGCGAGGGCATGGACGGCGCGGTGGCGCGCGCGCAGCTTTACATGCAGGCAGGCGCGGATGCGATCTTCCCGGAAGCGCTGCACTCGGCCGAGATGTTCCGCGAATTCGCCCGCCGCATGCCGGGCGTGCCACTGCTGGCGAACATGACCGAATTCGGCAAGACCCCGTTCTTCACCGCCGCCGAGTTTGAAGCCATGGGCTACAAGATGGTGATCTGGCCGGTGAGTTCCCTGCGCGTGGCCAACAAGGCGCAGGAAGACTTGTACGCCGCTATTCGCCGCGACGGCGGCACGCAGAACATGCTGGGCCGCATGCAGACCCGCGCCGAGTTGTATGCCACCATCAGCTATCACGAATACGAGGCGCTGGACGCCTCCATCGTCACCACCGTTGTGCCGCAGGGCATGCCGCAGGATTCGAAGTAGCGATCAAACGTCCAGAAACACCGTCTCGCCGTCACCTTGCAGCACAATGTCCAGCCGCCAGAGGCTGGGGGCTTGCTCCTGCGCGATCAGCGTGCCGCGCCGTGTATCCGGCAGCGCGCACAGCAACGGATCCTGCGCGTTCAGCGCCTCGCCCTGAAAATACACCCGCGTGTGCAGATGCGTCATCAGTCCGCGCGCGAAGATGGCCAGCGAGATGTGCGGCGCCTGCATCACTTTGCCACCGGGGCTGACCGGCACCGGGCCAGGCTTGAGCGTGACGAAGCGGAATTCGCCCTGCTTGTCGGTGGCGGCACGGCCAAAGCCATCCCACTGGTCCGAGGCGGCGGGGCTGGCCTGCCAGAGTTCCACGCAGGCATCGGTCACTAGCGCGCCGTCGCCGTCGATGATACGCCCGGTCAGCGCGATGCGTTCGCCCTGCGCCCCGAAGCGGGTCAGGTCGGTCCAGTCCTTGTCTTCCAGCAGATGCCAGTAGGGGCCGATGGTCTGGCTGGCGGTGGCGTGCGGCATCAGGCAGCGTCCTCGAACGGCGTCGCGCCACGGCCCCGCAACACGAAATCGAAGCGGTAGCCCAGCGCCCATTCCGGCTGGGTGATGCCGATGTCGAACGCTGCAATCAGGCGGTTGCGCGCGGCTGCGTCCGGCGTGGCGTGGAAAATCGGGTCCAGTTCCAGCAACGGGTCGCCGGGGAAATACATCTGCGTTACCAGACGTTGTGCGAATCCTGCGCCGAACAGGCTGTAGTGGATATGGTTGGGCCGCCACGCATTGGCATGGTTGCGCCACGGGTAGGCGCCCGGCTTGATCGTGGTGAAGCTGTAGCGGCCTTCCTCGTCGGTGAACACGCGCGCCGCGCCGTGGAAATGCGGGTCCAGCGGCGCGGGATGCGTGTCGAGCGGATGGTCGTAGCGCCCGGCGGCGTTGGCCTGCCAGATTTCGATCATCGTGTGTGGCAGCGGGCGGCCATCTTCGTCCAGCACGCGCCCGGCGACGATGATGCGCTCGCCCTGCGCCTCCTGCCCATTCACACGCGACAGGTCGGCACTGGCCGGATAGCGCGCCGCCGCAAAGTGCGGCGGCAGCAATTCGGTGGCGGTCTGGCCGGTGGGCAGCGCCACCAAAGGCTGCACCGGGTGCCGCTTGCCAGTACTGCGATAGGACGGCGTGTCGTTAAGTGGCTGGGTGCCGGGGGCGTAAGGGCGGAACGCGGTGGTGGTCACAGGTGGATTCCTTGCCCGCGCAGCCCGGCGGTGATGCTGCCGGAGGTTGGCAGCAGCGGGATCAGGCAGGCTTGCAGGGCGTGGTACAGATCGGGCTTGCCGAGGTTCAGTTCGTGCAGCGGTTGTAGATCCTCGCCCAGGCGGGGGAACCAGCCGCCGTGTTCGCGGTCGATGAAATACCGCGCCGAAAAGTCCCAGATGCGGCGGTACCAGTGTTCGTTGAACGCGCCGCCGTCGATGGCGTTCAGGAACGACGCCGCCCCGATGGCCTCGGTGCAGGGCCAGAAATAGCGGTTGGCGATATGCGGCCTGCCCGACCAGTCGAGCGTGTAGTAGAACCCGCCGCGCGCCGCGTCCCAGCCTTCGGTCACCGCATTGCGGAACAGCGCCCGCGCGGCCTCCGGCAGCCAGTCCAGTGTGCGGCCGCCGAGTTCCCATAATTGCAGCAGCAGCCGTGACCATTCCAGCCAATGGCCGGGCGTGGTGCCGTAGGGGCGGAAGGTCTGGTCGCCGTTGTATTCGCGGTCCACGGCCCATTGCGCATCGAAATGCTCGGGCAGACGCCAGCCGTTTTCGGCGGCGCGGCGGCGCACGATCAGGTCGGCGATGCGCTCGGCCATCCGCAGGTATTGGCTGTCGCCGGTGGCTTCGAACGCTGCCATCAGCGCCTCGGTCAGGTGCATGTTGGCGTTCTGGCCGCGATACGTGTCGTAGGTCTGCCAGTCGCGCGTGAATTGCTCGGCCGCCGCGCCGTGCTGGTCTTCCCAGAATTTGTCCGCCAGCAGGGTTGAAATGTCGGTCAGCAGGCGGTCCGCATCCGGGTGGCCCGCTACCTTGGCACTGCTGGCGGCCAGCAGCACGAAGGCGTGGCCGTAGGCCTGTTTGGTGGTGTCCAGTGGCCCATCCACGCCCATCGACCAGTAATACCCGCCGTGGTCCGGGTCGCGGTGGCCGCGCCAGAGATAGTCCATGCCGTGGTCGATCAGCGCGGCGGCACCCGGGCGGCCCATCAGGTGCGCGATGCTGAAGCAATGCACCATGCGCGTCGTGGAATGCAGCCCGCGCCCGCTGGCTTCGGCCTGCGGACGGGGATGTCCGGCCCTGTCGAGCGCGAAAAATCCGCCGCTGGGGTCGATGCTGTGCCGCTCGAACAACCCGAGCAGGATATTGGCCTGTTCCAGCAGCCATAGCCGGTGGGTGGCCAGCGTGGCCCAGCGTGGCCCGGCGGGTGGACTAACCGTCATAGCTCGCCGGGCGGTCAACGCCGACCTGCTGGTTGAAGAACGAGGCGGTCTTGGGCAATTGCGGCAGGCGCAAACTGAACGGGATGCTGCGGACGGTGCCGGTGGCCTCGCCGGCGACGATCATGCCGGAATCGGGCGTCGGCACCGGGTTCGGTGACAGCGGCAGCGCATCTTCCGCGGAATAGACGCAGATATAAAGTGTGCGCGGGCGCTGCGAACTGTTGGGGGCCGAGCCATGCAGCAGGCGCGTATGCATCAGGCACACCGACCCGGCGGGACCAATGCAGCGGATCGACTTGGCCTGACTGTCCGCAGCTACCGTCTCGTCGATGGCGCCGGTGAATTTTCCGTCGTGCCACAGGCCAAGGATCGGGCCGCGATGGCTGCCGGGCAGCACTTCGAGCGGGCCATTTTCGTCCGTGACCTCATCGACGAACAGCAGCGCGGTGCACAAATCGTCGTTGCTGTGCGGCGTGAACGG
Organism: uncultured Rhodospirillales bacterium; assembly: GCA_903864895.1. Lineage (GTDB taxonomy): Bacteria > Pseudomonadota > Alphaproteobacteria > Acetobacterales > Acetobacteraceae > CAIPHQ01. The sequence goes on along the minus strand of CAIPHQ010000178.1, from coordinate 1,249 downwards.
GAAGTCCTGATGCCACTTCACCGCGGTGGCGGTGCCCGGCAGTTTCGAGTTGATCTTGGAATGGTGGAATTTCAGGTTCGGCCCGATCAGTTCGGCCACTACCTGCGTCATCCGCGAACTGGCCATGACCTGCTTGTAGATGGCCGACACGTCGTGCGGCGCATTCACGCGGCGCAGCGCCGGATGGTCCGGCGCGTGGTCACGCTCCAGATCGAAGCGCGGGCGGCCATCCATGATCTCACCGTAAGCTGCCGTCTTGCTGCGGCTTTCCTCGACCCAGGCCGCGAAATCCTGCCGCAGGGCGGCGAGTTGCTCGGGGGTAACGGCGTCTTCCACCAGCAAATATCCGTCGCGATGATAGGCCTCGCGTTGCTGTGGCGTGAGTATGGGCATGGCGCAAAATCCCTCCAGTGGGCAGCCTAGCGGCAAGGTTGCGGGGGGAGAAGCCGGGATGTCACAGGTACTGCACTGCCGCCGCCGGGGCAGGTGCTGCTCGGGGCACCGCTGATGCCGGGCGTGGAGCGCCTGCGCGGCACGGTGGTCAGCACGGTCCATGCCGGGCAGGAGGTTCGCTTCTTCGTCGAAAACCCGGACGACCTGATTCAGCAATGCCATTGGCGCGGCGCGTTCTATGAGACGGAGGAGCTTGATCTCATTGCCGGTTATTGCAGGCCGGGTGGCGTGTTCGTGGACATCGGTGCCAATGTGGGGAACCACAGCCTCTATGCCGCAAAGTTCCTGCACCCATCGCAGGTGATTCCGTTTGAGCCGATGGCGTTGGCCGCCGCCGTGCTGCGGATCAATGTCATGTTGAATGCCGTGCAGGGCGTGGTGGACCTCAGCCACCTCGGCATCGGGTTGTCAGACGCGCCCGGTTGGGCCACGGCGTCCGAGCCCATCGACAATCTGGGGGCGACCCGGCTGACGGCGGGTTCGGGACCCGGCGGGCTGCCGCTGGTGCGCGGCGACGACCTGTTGGCCGGGCGGCGCGCCGATTTCATCAAGGTTGATGCCGAAGGGATGGAACTTGCGATCCTGAGTGGGTTGCATCAGACAATCCTGCGCTGGCGTCCTGTTGTGTATGTTGAAGTCGAGACGGTTCATCAGGACGCGTTCGCGCGCTGGCTGTCCATGACTGGCTACCGCGCTGTCCACACCCTGAAGCGGTATGATGCCAATACCAACTACTTGATTCAGGCTGTGTAAAAGCGATTTCGATGTCAGTTCAGCCATCGCGCCGGCTGCTCGG
>CAIPHQ010000177.1 GCA_903864895.1 uncultured Rhodospirillales bacterium | reverse complement strand
GGGAAACCCAGGACCGCGCGCGCGACATCGCCGCCGCCGAACGGGCCTGGGCCAAGGCCGCCGCGTTGATGGCGCAACCGGATCTGGCGCTGCTGGTGCTGGACGAACTGAACATCGCGCTGCGCTACGATTACCTGGCGCTTTCTCAGGTGCTGGCGGACTTGGCAGCCCGGCCCGAGGGCCTGCACGTGGTGGTCACCGGGCGCAACGCGAAGCCGGAATTGATCGCCGCAGCCGATCTGGTGACCGAGTTTGCACTGGTAAAACACCATTTTGCCGATGGCGTGAAGGCGCAGGAAGGAATCGAGTTTTGAGCGCGGGCACCGTATGATCTGCACTTGGAGGTTGGTGCGATGAATGTTGTCCGGCGGCCTGACGGCACTGCCGCAATCCCGGATGCCGCAACGGCGGCCGAGATACTGGCCCGGTTTTCGCGCGGCGAGATGGGGCGGCACGACGCCATGGAGGCGTTGGGCGACATCTCGTATTATGAACTGCTGGACCGGATGGCTGCAGCACGGTTGCCCCTGTTCAGCCTGCCGCCTGAGCAGTTGAAGGTGATGGCGGACAAAGTGGCGGAACTGTTGACGCTGGCGGGGCGTTGAGCAGGCGGGTTGTCCTGATCGTCCCCGACGCTGGCCCGCTGATCAGTCTCGGACACGCCGATCGGCTCGATTTGCTCTTGGTGCCCGGGTTGCCGATCTGGATCCCGGATCAGGTTCACTATGAAGTGACGCGCGATCCAGACCGCTTTCCCGATGCGGCGCGGGTTGCGGCATTCATCGCCAACAATGCGAGTACTGTGCATGTGTTCAACACTGTTGTCGGAAGTGCAGCAGCAGCACAACGTGCGGCAGGACCCGCGGCGCGTCAGCGGGGATTGGGAGAGGCAGCGATTGCCGAATTCCTTGCAAGGCTCGATGAGGTTCTGAGCGATCCCAGCGATCCGGTCATGCTGCTGTTTGAGGATGGGGACGTACTCAGCAAACGGTTCGCGCTATCACCGAATGTGCATGCCGTGTCCACCAGATCCTTGCTGATGGGCATGCAACAACGCGGACTGCTCGGATCGGCTGACGCCATTTGGCAGTCGATCAGGGGGGCTGGCCGTACACCGGCAGTCAGCGAAATCGATACTCCCGCGACGCTTGGCGGTGCCCAAAGCCAATGGTGACCGCCCGCGCCCTGATGTTCCAGGGCACCGGCAGCAGTGTCGGCAAATCCGTGCTGGTGGCCGGGCTGTGCCGTGCGCTCACGCTGCGCGGCCTGCGCGTGCGCCCGTTCAAGCCACAGAACATGTCCAACAACGCGGGCGTCACCGCTGATGGCGGCGAGATTGGCCGCGCGCAGATGTTGCAGGCGCGGGCCTGCGGCGTGGTGCCCACGGTGCACATGAACCCGGTGCTGCTGAAACCGCAGAGCGAAACCGGGGCGCAGATCGTCGTGCAGGGCCGCGTGCGCGGCAGTGCGAAGGCTCGTGCGTATCAGGACCTGAAAGCCGGGCTGCTGCCCGATGTGCTGGACAGTTTCGCCCGATTGCGCGCCGAGGCCGATATCGTGCTGGTGGAGGGCGCGGGCAGTGCGTCGGAGGTCAATCTGCGCCGTAACGACATCGCCAACATGGGCTTCGCCCGCGCGGCAAACGTGCCGGTGGTGCTGATCGGCGACATCGACCGCGGCGGGGTGATTGCCAGTCTGGTGGGCACGCAAAGCGTGCTCGATGCGGACGACTCGGCAATGATCCGCGGCTTCATCGTCAACCGGATGCGCGGCGATCTTTCGCTGTTCGCCGACGGCATGGCTCTGATTGCCGCGCGCACGGGATGGTCCGCGCTGGGGCTGGTGCCGTATTTCGACGCCGTGCGCGCACTGCCCGCCGAGGACGCCGCCGATCTGGCGGACGCTGTCCCAGTGCGCAAACCGTGGGCCGCCCTGAACATCGCGGTGCCGCTGCTGCCGTTCATCGCCAATTTCGACGATCTGGACGCGTTGCGTGCCGAACCGGGCGTGAGCCTGACGCTGGTTCCACGTGGAACACCGCTGCCGCGTGACACCGATGTGGTGATCCTGCCCGGCTCGAAAGCCACCATCGCCGACCTTGCCGCGCTGCGCGCCGAAGGCTGGGACATTGACCTGCACGCGCATGTGCGCGCGGGCGGGCATGTGCTGGGCCTGTGCGGTGGCTACCAGATGCTGGGGCGGCGCATCGCCGATCCGCAAGGCACCGAGGGGCCGCCCGGCGCGGTGGAGGGGCTGGGCTTGCTCGATATCGAGACCGTGCTGGCCGGGGACAAGCGGCTGGAAAACGTCGGCGGCACGTTTCTGGGCGCGCGCTTCACCGGCTACGAGATGCATATCGGCCGCACCACCGGGCCGGGCACGCAAG
>CAIPHQ010000176.1 GCA_903864895.1 uncultured Rhodospirillales bacterium | reverse complement strand
GGCACAGGCGGCGGGGATGCTTCGGACGGCTGACCAGAACACAGTTTGGGTCGCATGAATCAAAGCGTCGCACAGACATCGTTCGGCTCCACCCCGCCGGCCCGCCCTGGGTATGTGCGGCGCCGGACAAGTCCGTTGCTGGAAAACCTTGGCGCGTGGTTGTTCCTGTTGCCGGCTGTGGTGTTCTTCGTCTGGTATCAGGTCTACCCGATCTTCCGGGTGGTCTGGATCAGCTTTACCGATTACCAGTTCCTGTCCAACAAGCCCGCCAACTGGATCTGGTTCGCCAATTACGCCGATGTGCTGTCCGACCCGCTGATGTGGTCCAGCCTGTGGCGGGCGCTGTATTTCACTATCCTGTTCCTGCCCGGCACCATTATCTTTCCCCTGCTGCTCGCCATCCTGATCGACAAGGTGCAAAGCGGCCGTCTGGCCACCGTGTATCGCGTGATCCTGCTGATCCCGGCAGTGATTCCCAGCACGCTGGTGTTCGTGCTGTGGAAGTGGATGTACAATTATCAGGTCGGCCCGATCAATCATCTGCTGGTTGATACGCTGGGCATTTTCGACCTGCAGACCGCGCCGCAATGGCTGGGCGGCACACCGCTGACGCTGCCGTCGATTGCTATCATGGAAGTCTGGTGGGGGCTTGGCTACCACGCCATCTTCTTCCTCGCCGGTCTGGCCTCGATCCCGAAAGACCTGCCGGAAGCCGCGCGCATTGATGGTGCCAGCGAATGGCAGGTGTTCTGGCACATCACCCGCCCGCGTCTGGCACCGATCATGATGATCCTGGTCGTGCTGCGCTTCGGCTCGGCCATGGCCGTGATCGACGAGTATCTGATCTTCGGCGGCTTCAACCGCGCATCGCCCACCTACACGTGGACGATCTACATGTATGACGAGGCGTTCAAGACCGGCATGTGGCGGCAGGGTCTGGGTGCCGCCATCGGCATGGTTGGCGCGGTCGCCATGATGCTGGTGGTGCTGGTGTTGCTGCGCGTTTTCCGCCCCAAGGATTGAACCCGGTCCATCATGTCAGCAACCTTGCAAGCGAACGCTCCCGCCTACCACGCGCCGCGCAAGCCGCGTACCTGGCTGCAAAAAAACCGCAGCGTGGTGATCCGGCACGCGGTGATCGGGCTGTTCCTGCTGATCATCATCCTGCCGCTGGTCTGGGTTCTGCTGATGTCGTTCAAGACATTGCCCGATGCCATGCGCGGCGTGCTGTGGCCGAGCAGGTTCGATTTCAGCCACTACCCGTTCGTGTTCAGCAAGATCAAGACGCTGCCGGCCAACCTGTTCAACAGTATCTACGTGACGGCGGGTACTGTGCTGATCACGGCGTTCTGCGCGGTGCTGGCGGGCTATGCGCTGGTGCATCTGCGCCCGCGCGGCAAGGGTGTGGTGATCGCAGCCCTGCTGATGTCGCTGTATTTCCCGGTGCGCGTGGTGTCGCTGATCAGCGTGTATGAAATTCAAAGCTCGCTGGGGCTGATCAACAGCACCGCCGGGCTGATCCTGCCCTACATCACGCTCAATCTGGCCATCAGCGTGCTGATCATGCGCAGCATGTTCCAGCTTGTGCCGCATGAGTTGTTCGAGGCGGCGAAGATCGACGGGGCCGGGCCGTGGCGGTCGCTGTGGATGGTCGGGCTGCCGATGGTCCGCAACGGGCTGGTGGTGATCTTCATCGTCAACTTCGTGACCGCCTGGGGTGAGTTCCTGCTGTGCACCACGCTCACCAACGATCAGGACGCCCGCACCATGCCGGTGGTGCTGGCCGCCGCACAGGGCGGGCAGGGCTACTGGGCGTGGCCCAATCTGGCGGCGGTGTACGTGATTGTGGTCACGCCCGGCATCATCGCGTTCACGTTCGCGCAGAAGCTGTTCTTCAAAGGTCTGGCCGAGGGCGTGCTGAAAGGGTAGCGCGCCGCTACAAGCCCAGCATCCCCAGCGCAATATCCCGATAGATCGCCGCCGCTTGCGCCAGCGCGGCACGCGGCACGTATTCATCGGGTTTGTGCGCAAGATCGAGCGAGCCGGGGCCGAGCACCACGCCGGGTGAGCCCTTGCTGCGGAAATGCACCAGATCGCAGCCGCCGGTCAGGCCGCCGAGTTCACCGCTTGCCCCGTTGCGCTGCGCGGCGGCCAATGCGGCTTGCACCACAGGGTCGGATTCCGGGGTTTCACACCCGGCGGCCATGCCGCGAATCTGGAACAACTCGGCAATCACGTTGTCGCTGGCGCGGGCTTCGTCCAGCAGGGTTTGCAGCTCGGCCAGCACGTCATCGGTCGTTTCCGCCGGCACCATGCGGCGGTCCAGCACGATGTCGCAGCGGTCGGGGATGATGTTGTCGGCAAACCCGCCCTGAATCTGCGTCGCACTGACGCAGGCGCAGCCCACCAGCGGATGGCGGCGCTGGTTGATGCGGTGGTCGTAGGCGCGAATGGCGCGCAGCAGATGGGCGGCACCATCAATGGCGTTCACGCCCAGATGCGGGCGCGACGAATGTGCCGTGACGCCATGCACACGGATCAGCGGACGAACCGCGCCGCGATGCGCCGACAGCACGGCGTTGTCCGTCGGCTCGCCCACAATCACGCCATCGAACGGCGGAAACTCGGCGGCGACGGCCTTGGAGCCACGGCTGGTGAGTTCCTCATCGGCGACAAACGCCGCCACCACGGTGCCGCGCCACGCGCTGCGATCGGCAGCCAGCAGGCGGCAGGCCTCGGCCATCGCCACAATCGGCCCCTTGGCGTCGCACGCCCCGCGCCCGTACAGCTTGCCGCCGCGTTCCACCAGCCGCAGCGGGTCGCTGCTCCAGCCCACGCCCACCGGCACGGTGTCGATATGCGAGTTGAAGCAGATCACCGGCCCCGGCCCGTTGCGCAGAATCCCCACCGCATTGGCGCGTGGCGGGAACCCGTCATGCGCCACGGGCCGCGCGGTGGCTTCCATGCCGTAGCCGTGCAGTTCCTCGGCCAGCATGGCGGCGGCGGCGTGTTCCTGCCCGGGCGGGTTCTGCGTGTCGAACCCGACCAGCCGCTCCAGCAACCCGGCCAGCCGGGCGCTATCGGGCGCGCTCATGCCCGCACCGCGTCGCTGGCAGCGCGCACCCAGTCGAGTCTTGCGGCCGGGATCAGCCCGTAATTGTAGAAATTCAGCCCCGTGGCCCCCGCACCAATGGCGGCAGTGGCGCGGGCGGCGACGCCGGCGGCCGAGGCGACTTCCGGGTAGAACACCCGCAGCCCGGCGCGCAGCGACCTGCCGGGTGGCATCACCGCGCGGGCCTTGGCGACGCCTGCCGCCACGGCTTCCGGCGGGCGGGCATATACGCACAGCGTCACGCCATCGGTTGCACCTGCCAGATCGCCCAGGTTGCACCCGGACAGCCAGCCATCATCGATGTCGAGCACATGGATGCGGCTGGCCGGATGCGCCGCCTCGCGGATCTCAGCGGCAAGGCTGGTGACCGGCTCGAACCGCCAGCGGACATAGGCCTCCACCTCCGGCGCTTCCGCAAACACCTCTGCTCCGCGCGCGCGGAACCCCGGCCAGCGTTCCACCGGCACCGGACGCTCGCACATCTCCACAATCCAGCGCCGCACCGTGCGCTGCGCCGCAGCGCCATCCACCCCTGCGGCAGCCGCGCGGGTCAGACACGAGTCGCAGAAGCACAGGGACAGCAGGAAATCATCCTCGGCGTGCATCCCCACGCCGTCCTTTTCGTGGTGGTATTCATGGGCGAACCCCATGAAACCGATGGTTTCCAGCTCCACCAAATCGGGCTGATAGGACGCCGTCAGGTCCGCAACCAACGCCACGGCGTAGGCGCGCGCATCCGGATTGCTGGGGCACAGGCTGTAGTAGTTCGCGTCCCCGAAGGCGTTGCGGGTGCAGGCTTCGGGATGCAGCATCCCGAGGCGCGTGTTGTGCAGGCACACGGTCCAGCACTGCACGCCAAGCCCGGTGCGGTCGCGCCCGCGCACCAGATCGCCAAGCACATCGCCGTGCTGCATCAGGCCGGCCACAAGCGGGCGGATTGCCAGCCCGTCCCAGCGGGCCGAGGTGGGCTGGAAGTAGATGGTTCCGTCCTGCGGGAAATACGCCTTCCGGCGCGGGCTGCGCGGTTGCAGGAAGCGCCCGGCGTGGTACGAGGTGGCGAGGCTGATGCCGTTCAGCCCGGCACGGCCCGTGAGGTCGGCGGCCACAGTGTCCAGCCCAAGGTCCAGCACGTCCCACGGGTAGGTCCACATCGACAGCAAGCTGGCGTGATCCACACTCATGACGCGGGCCTCCTTTGGCGTGCCGCGATCAAACAACCAACGCGCACCGCGCGCTAGGGTCATGCCGCAAACAACACTTGCCGGGTGCCCTGCGAACCTGCTCCGCTACCGGTAACGGAGGGGATGCATGTTCGATTTGCTGATTGCCGGCGGCCGGGTGATTGATCCGGCGAGCGGGACGGACCGGGTGATGGATGTCGGCTTTGCCGGCGGCAAGGTGCTGGCAATGGCGGCCGATCTGCCGCGCGGCAATGCGGCGCAGGTGGTGGACGCCACCGGCAAGCTGGTGGTGCCGGGGCTGATCGACCTGCACACGCACGTGTATTGGGGCGGCACGTCGCTGGGTGTGAACGCGGACGGCATCGGCCCGCGCAGCGGCACCACCACGTTCATCGACGCGGGCAGCGCCGGGGCAGGCAACATCCTCGGCTTCCGCCGCCACGTGATCGAGCAGTCGCAGGTGCGGATTCTGGCGTTCCTGAACATTTCCTTTGCCGGCATCTTCGCGTTTTCGCGCCGCGTGATGATGGGTGAGTGCGGCGACCTGCGGCTGTGCGATGCGCGGGAGGCCGTGGCTGCCGCGCGCGAGCATCTGCCGGTGATCTCCGGCATCAAGGTGCGGGTGGGCCGCCATGCGGGCGATTCCAGCGGCCTCGCCCCGCTGAACATCGCGCTGGAAGCCGCCGACCATCTGGCGCTGCCGGTAATGGCGCATCTGGACGACCCGCCGCCGAGCCGGGCGGAACTGGTACCGAAACTGCGGCGCGGCGACATTCTGACGCACTGCTTCCGCGGCTTCCCGAACGCGCCGGTGAACGGCGCGGGCCGCGTGCAGGACGAGATCATGGCCGCGCGTGCGCGCGGCGTGGTGTTCGATATCGGGCACGGCATGGGCTCGCTGTCGTTCGACACCGCGCGGCAGATGCTGAAGAACGGCTTTCTGCCGGATGTGATCAGCAGCGACATCCATGTGCTGTCCGCTGAAGGCCCCGCCTACGACAATCTTGTCACGCTGTCGAAGTTCCTCTGCCTTGGACTGTCGCTGCACGACGTGTTGCGCATGGGCACCACCGCCCCGGCGCAGGCCATCGCGCGGCCGGAACTGGGCTGTCTGGCCGAGGGCGGCGTGGGCGATGCGGCGGTGCTGGAACTGCGGCAGGGCCGCTTCGACTATGTCGATGCGGCAGGCGAGGTTTTGGCGGGCGATCAGCGCCTGTTCTCCCACGGCATCGCCATGGGCGGGCGCTGGATCGCGGCGTGAGTCAAATCGAGACCTGATCGACAAGGGGCTGCCACCATGCCGAACGAGCAACCGATCTTGCGCGCCGCCGTGGCCGGGTTCGGCATGGCGGCGTCCTGCCACGCAGGCGCGTATCGCCGCATTCCCGGCGTGCAACTGGTAGCCGCCTACTCCGACTATCCGGAGCGCGACCGCGCCGCCATTCTGGCGGCCTGCGGGCCCGATGTGCGCATTTTCGACGATTACGACCGCTTCATCGGCGAATCGGGCGCCGACATCATCAGCGTCTGCACCCTGCCGGACCGCCACGCGGCGCAGATAGTGGCGGCAGCGCGGGCGGGCAAGCACGTGGCGGCGGAAAAGCCGATCTGCGTGTGCGCCGAGGAACTGGAGGCGGTGAATTCCGCAGTGCGCGAGGCGGGCGTGCAGTTCACCGCCTGCTTTCAGGAATTCCACTACGGCGCGTTTCTGGCCGGCATCGACATGGTGGCGCAGGGGTTGATCGGGCGGGTGCATCTGGCCGAGGTGGACTATTACAACGGCATCGGCCCGTGGGTGCAGCAATACTGGTGGTCGCGCACCAGGCAACACGGCGTGAGCAGTCTGGTGAATTGCGGCTGCCACGCGATGATGCTGCTGACCCTGCTGATGGGCGGCGAGATGCCGGAGGAAGTGATGTCCTACCGCGCCCGCTCCGCCTCGGCGCAGTTTGCCACGTACGAGTTCGACCCGACGCAGATGAGCATGTTCCGCTGGGCTGGCGGGCGCATCGGCAAGGTTTCTTCCAGCCTCGATGCGATCCAGCCCTACATGTTCCGGGTCAGCGCGGTGGGCAGCGAAGGCAGCATTGTGGACGACCAGTTCACCACCACCCGCTTCGCCGGGCTGGAGCGTGCCCGCTGGTCGCGCATGGGTGCCCGCACCATCGGCGATGCGCTGGTGATCGGGCCGGACATGTATATCGACTTCCTGACCAGTTTTACCGCGTCCATACGCAGCGGCGTGGCGATGCCGCGCACCAGCATGGATATGGCCTACCGGATGCACCGCATGCTGTTCGCCGCTGATGCCTCGGCGGAGTCGGGCAAGCCGGTGGCGATTGCGCCGATTGGCGCCTGAGGTCCGAAGGGCGGGACATACCCGGCGCAGCGTGCGTGGCCGGGCAACAGGGCTGACCTGCCGCCTGTCCTGAGCACCATTGGGTGTCGTGGGCGGATCTTGGCCCAGAATTGCTCTGGATCGCTGAAGATCGCAGGGGTCTGCCGGCGTTCGGCCGGTTTGCTGTGCGCTTGCCTACAGGTCAGACCAAATTGGTCGGGCCACATCGGTCGGCCACATCGTGTCTGCCATGCGTTTTTGCTGTGTCAGACCGGCGCTTGGTGATTGACCGCCGGATGGGCGCGGCCACACAGTCACGTCCAACAAGGCCGGACCGCAAAGCGGACGGCACCGCGCAAGCGAAGCACCGTGCCAAGCGGGCGGATGGGGGAACGATGAACACGCTGCAAGCCATGATCACGCTTGGGCTCGACCCGGAATTGACCGAGGCACAGCGCAGTGCGCTGGACGAGTACGGGTACTTTATCGTGCCGGATGTGTTCACGCCGGCGGAAGTGGCCGAGATGAAGGCCGAGATTGCGCGCCTGACGGCGCTGGAGGGCAAGTTTGGCGGGCACGAAGTGCATATCGAACCCGGTGCGCCACGCCTGTCCAACATCTTCAACAAATCGGCCGCCTTTGACCGCTGCCTGCGCTGTCAGCCGACACTGGCGGCGGCGCGCTATCTGCTGCGCGAGATCCGCGTGTATTCGCTCAATGCGCGCAATCCGATGAAGGGCGAAGGCCAGCAACCGCTGCACGCGGATGTGCCGCGCGTGCATCCCACCGATTGGCGTGTGGTGAACTCGATGGTCATGCTGGACGACATGACCGAAGACAACGGGCCGACCCGCGTGGTGCCCGGTTCGCATCGCTGGGTGCCGCTGAATGTGCCCGATGTGAACATGGCAGAAGTGTCGCACATCGAGGTTCGGCCGGAGGACAAGCCGCTGATTCCCGCCGATCCGAAGGCGGCCTATCCCGGCGAAGTGCGAGTGACCGGCAAGGCCGGATCAGTTGCGGTGATCAACGGCCATATCTGGCATGGCGGCACACGCAATGAGTCCGGTGCGTCACGCCAGGTTTTGCATCTGGCGATTGGCCGGCGTGACATTCCGCAGCAACTTGTCGAGCGCGAGCATCTGACCGATGCGCTGTGGGCGCGTAGCGGCGCGGCTGAGCGGTTCCTGCTGGATATTGAAGGTGCAGCACCGAAAGTTCACGGCTACCCGCCGCTGCCCGATCATGCCCGGGTCTGGACGGCCGCCGACATGGTGGATGCCAAACACTAGCACGTGATTCCGGGGTCAATGCGTCCCGGGCATTGCTGGACCAAACAAGAACCAACAAAAGGGGGAAATGAACATGGCTGAAAGCAACAAGCGCATGCGCGTCCGCGTGGCGATGGCAGTGCTGGCGGCGGCAGTGGCGGGCGGTGTGGCAGCGGCACCCGGGCAAGCCGGCGCCAAGACCTACACCATCGCGGTGGCGATGAAGACACAGGTGCAGCGGCGCTGGGCGTTTGACGCGGCGGCGATGAAGCGTGAAGCCGAAAAGCTTGGCGTGAAGCTGATTTTCCAGTGGGCGAACGACAATCCGGCGACGCAGGCGAGTCAGGTGGAAAATCTGCTGAGCCAGAATCCGGATGCGCTCATTCTCGTCCCCGTGGACAGCACCGCGGCAGGGTCCATCGTGGAAGCCGCACATCAGCAGAAGGTTCCTGTCGTCGGCTACGATATCGGCGTCTCGACCGCAAAGCTCGACTTTTTTGTGATGCGCAATAACCCGATGGTCGGCGAGTTGCAGGCCAACGGGGCGCTGAAGTTTGCGCCGCATGGTACGTTTGCGCTGATCAAGGGCGATCCCGGCAACGATGTGGCGCAGGCGATTGCCAAGCAATACGAGCGCCTGCTGGTCGGCAACAAGGACATCAAGGTTGTCTTCAACCAGTTCATTCGCGGCTGGGATCCGAAAGCGGCGTTGTCCAATGCGGAAAACGTGCTGAGCGCGCAGAATGACAAGGTTGATGCGTTTGTCGTCTCCAACGACGGCATGGCCACGGGCGTTTCGCAGGCCATCAAGAGCCGCAATCTGGTTGGCAAGGTTTACCTGTCGGGCCTTGATGCCGATCCGGCCAACCTGCAACTGGTCGCGCAGGGCGTGCAGTCCATGTCCGTCTGGACGGATCTGGATGAGCAGGGCACCACGGCGGTGGACGCGGCGGCAGCATTGGCGGCGGGCACGAAGCCGGCCATTGAATCGTCGATGGTCGATCTGGGATCGGGCCCGGTGCAGACGCATTTCGTCAAGGTGATTGCCGTCAACAAGGACAATCTTTGCAACTTCATCACCCATGATGCGCCGTCCGGCTGGGTGACCGTGAAGGATGTGTTCCCCGACAACGCCGACGCCTGCAAGTAAGCGGCAAAACCCGCCGCCCGGCGCCAAGCGGTGCCGGGCGGCTGGCCGTGACCCGATGCCGCATACAGCAACAGCCCGATGACATCCCCCGACCAAGTGCAAGACACGCCCAGCGTGCTGGAGATGCGCCGCGTCAGCAAATCGTATCCCGGTGTGCAGGCGGTGAGCGATGTGGATTTGCGGGTGCGCCGCGGTGAGACGGTGGCGGTGATTGGTGAGAACGGCGCTGGCAAGTCCACGTTGATGAAGATCATCTCCGGCGTGATTCCGGGGGCTGAATTTGATGGCGAGATGCTGGTGGAAGGCAGGCTGCGGCATTTTCGCGGCGTGCGCGATGCCGAGGCGGCGGGCGTGGTGCTGGTGCCGCAGGAACTTTATATCGCGCCCAATCTGAGCATTGCCGACAACATGTTTGTCGGGATGCTGCCCGGGCGCTGGGGATTCGTGGACGAAGCCCGGCTGCGCGCGATGGCGCGCGAGCGGCTGGCATTTTTTGGCATCACTGCCAGCCCCGATGCCCCGGCGGGCACGCTCAGCCCGTCCGAACAGCGGCTGGTGACCATTGCGGCGGCGCTGTCCAAGTCGGCCAAGCTGCTGATTCTGGATGAACCGACCGCCGCGCTGACCGATGGTGAAGCGCGCCACCTCTTTGCGCGGATGCGGCAGATCCATGAACAGGGCGTGGGGTGCCTGTACATCACGCATCGGCTTGACGAAATCGAGCATGTTGCAGACCGCGTGATGGTGATGCGCAATGGCCGCGTGGTGGCGAATTTCGACACCGCGCGCGGCAACCGTGCCGAAATTGTCCACGCGATGATCGGGCGCGAGCCGGAGCGCATGCCGGACCGCAGGGTGGATGCGCGTGCCGCGCCGATCCTGACAGTCAATGATCTGCGCGTGCACGACGCGCATGGCGGCGGGCGGATGCGGGTCGATGGCGCCAGCCTGACGCTGCATCGTGGCGAGATTCTGGGGCTGTTCGGCCTTGTCGGCGCCGGCCGTACCGAACTGGCGCGTGCCGTGTTTGGCGCGTGGCCGGGCAAGGTGGAAGGCCGTGTGCAGGTGGACGGCACTGAAGGACTGCCGCGCAACCCGCGTGAGGCCATTGCACGCGGGATCGGCATGTTGACCGAGAACCGCAAGCAGACCGGCCTGATGGGCGGGCAGAGCGTTCTGACCAACATCAGTGCTGCGAGTCTGGCCGATATCGCAGGGCGCCTGTTCATCGACGGCCCCCGGGAGCGCGCCCGCGACCTTGCGCTGGCCCGCAAGCTGGATGTGCGGCCGTTGAGCCTGACCGCGCCGGTGGATGCCTACAGCGGCGGCAATCAGCAGAAGGTGTTGCTGGCGCGCTGGCTGGCCACGGGGCCACGGGTGCTGATTCTGGACGAGCCAACCTTTGGCGTGGATGTCGGTGCCCGGTTCGAACTCTACCGTCTGATCCGGGCGCTGGCCGATGACGGGCGCGGGGTGTTGCTGATCTCCAGCGATCTGGCCGAAGTCACCGATGAATGTGACCGGATATTGGTGATGTACAAGGGGCGCATCACCGGCGAATTCGGGCGGGATGCCGCCCGGCACACGCTGATGGCGGCCGCAACCGGTGAGGGAAGCTGAGATGTCCGAGCGCGAAGCCGTCTCCCGTCCATCGCCGGCGCCGGGCAGGCAAGGCGCCATGCGGCGGCTGGGGCAGGTGGCTGATCTGCGCGTGCTGTCGATGCTGCTCGTGTTCATCGTGCTGTGTGCCGCGTTTCACATCTGGTCGAACGGCATTTTCTTCACCCCGCGCAACCTGTCCCTGCTGCTGCGGCAGGCGTCCATCATCGCGGTGATTTCCGCGGGTGTGTCGATTCTGATGGTGATGGGGGAGATCGATCTGTCCATCGGCAGTGCGGTGTATCTGTGCAGCGTGGTGGCCGCCACGTTGCAGGTGGATGTTGAGCTGAGCACGTGGCCCACGGTGCTGGTAACCGTTCTGGCCGGGGTGGCCATGGGGGCGTGGCAGGGTGTGTGGGTGGTGCGGGTGGCCGTGCCGTCGTTCGTTGTGACCCTCGCGGGGCTGCTGGCGTTTCGCGGCATCGGATATTACGCCACGGATGCGGCCACCATCGCGCCGCTCAGCAAGTCGTTCACCGCGCTCAGTGAGGGCTTTGTCGAGCCGGTGGCGTCGGTTGCGGCCGTGGCCGTGCTGGCGGTGCTGGGTGGGGTGTATCTGCTGTGGCGCAGCCGGCAACTGGCGCGCGAGGGTGCCCCGATGGGCGGCGGCATTCTGGCCGCGCGCCTGCTGTCGCTGGCAGCCACGGCCGCGCTGCTCGGCTGGACGTTTGGCGGGTTTCGCGGCGTGCCGGACGCGGTGTTGTGGGTGGCGGGGACCGGCCTTGTCCTGTGGGTGCTGATGACCCGCACCAAGTTTGGCCGCAATGCCTACATGATCGGCTCCAACCGCGAAGCGGCCGTTCTGGCGGGCGTGCCGCTGGGCGCGCAGTTGTTCTCGGGCTTCCTGCTGATGGGGCTGCTGTATGGGGTGGCAGGCTCGCTGATTGCCGCCCGGCTCAGCGCCTCAACGCCGAGCGCCGGCAACTACATGGAACTGGATGCGATCGCGTCTGCGGTCATCGGCGGCACGTCGCTGCGCGGCGGCGTGGGCACCATTCCGGGGGCCATAGCGGGGGCGGTGCTGCTGGCCACAATCGACAACGGCATGAGCATCCTGAACGTGTCGTCGTTCATTCAGTTGATCGTCAAGGGCATGGTGCTGCTGTTTGCACTGGCGTTCGACGCTTACATGATCCGCCACCGGTCCTATCGCGTCTGAACCGCGCGGTTCAGCGGGCGCCGTCCAGCCGCACCAGCATCAGCCGCCGCACCCGCATGGCCAGCAGGCGCTTGTCCGGCTTGCCGAAGTCGCTGGGGCTGGCGGCGTGCAGATGGCGGAACAGGATGGTGGTTTTCGGCGCAGCCGCCATCACGTCACCGGCGATGCGGGTCTC
>CAIPHQ010000175.1 GCA_903864895.1 uncultured Rhodospirillales bacterium | reverse complement strand
GGCGCATCCAGCCCGGTCAGCGCCAGCGACCCCAGCGCGCCGTCCGGCCCGGACAGGTCGATCGCGCCCGCGCCGCCGCCGAGGCCGCGATAATCGGCCTGCGTGATCCGCACGGCCGCGAGGTCGATGGCGTTGCCGCTGGGGTTGCCGGGGCTGGCGGGCAGCCCGGCAATGCTGGCCCCGGTCTGCAGCGCCGGGCCGAACAATTCCAGCGTGGCGTTGTCGCCGGTGAACGCCACCGAGACCCCATCGCCCAGACCCTGCGGCGCATACAGCGTGGCCCCGGCCCCGATGAGCACCGTGCCGCTGCCCGCGATATGGCCTGCAACGCTGAACAGACCGCCGGTCACTGCCAGCGTGCCCGCCAGATCCAGCGTGCCTGTCAGCGCCCCCAAGCCGGTCAGCATGCCGCCATCGGCGATGGCCAGTCCGGGCGAGGACAGCGTGCCGCCTGCCAGAGTCAGCACGCCGCCCGGTTCCACGCTGGCCGAGGCGGCAGCAAAATTGCCCGCGATGGTGAACGCGCCGCTCACATCCAGCGGCGGCGCACTGCCGCCCGCCAGCCCCACCCGCGTGCCGCCCGCGCCGTCGCTTTCGGCCTGCCAGTCCAGCCCGGTGTAGTCGCCCGCCACGGCCAGCGTGGCGGTGGCAACGCCGCCGGACAGCAGCGCGAGCGTGCCGGGCGACCACAGCACGGCGTCGATGCTCTGGCCGGGCAGCGCGATGATGTCGCCTGCGCCGAAGCCTTCCAGCGGGCCGGTCACCGTGGCGCCCTCCAGCGCCAGCGTGGCACCGGGGGCGAACTGCACCGGCAGCGCCAGCGGCGCGAACACGGCCAGCGTCGCGCCTTGCCCGATGGTGGCCACCCCGCTGCCGCTGGCCGGGGCGGCGATGACCATCGCACCCCCCTGCGCCTGCAACACGCCCGCCATGTCCGATGGTGCCGCGAGGCGGCCGAAGCCGGACAGCGTGGCACCGGACGCCACCAGAACGTGCCCGGCCTGCCCGGCGGCGGTGCCCACCACCAGCGCCGAGTCCGCATCCACCAGCAGTGCCCCGCCCGCCAGTGTGGCGGATTGCAGCACGCAGACGGCCCCGCCCAGCACGTCGATGGTCGCAGCGAGCGCCGTGGCGTGGCGCACGGTGACCGGCGCGCCCTCGGCGGCCAGCACGCCGAAGCCGCTGATATCGTCCGCCGTCAGCACGGCGCCGGCCAGTTCCACCAGCGTGCCTGCCAGCACCAGCGTGCCGAGGCTGGCCGTGCCGGTCAGCGCCACCTGATTGTCGATGGTCAGCGACACGGAGGTCAGCGTGCCCGCGAGATCCAGCAGGTCGCCGCCATCGCCCAGCGTCAGGTCCGTGCCGATCAGGCCGCTGATGCTGGCCGAGGTGCGTTTCACCAAGCTGCCGCCCGCGCCGTCCGGGATCGGCACAAAACGCGCGCCCGCAAAATCGCCTTGCAGCGGCAGCGCCAGCGCCGTGCCATCCGCCGCCGTCAGCGCCAGCGTGCCGTCCTGCCACACGGCACCGGTCAGGCTGGCTTCGGCCACCGCAATGGCGTCCCCGGCCGCGAACCCGCGCACCGGGGCGGCGAAGTGCTGGCCCAGCGTG
The DNA here is from genome assembly GCA_903864895.1 of uncultured Rhodospirillales bacterium. GTDB lineage: Bacteria > Pseudomonadota > Alphaproteobacteria > Acetobacterales > Acetobacteraceae > CAIPHQ01. The sequence continues at coordinate 21,520 of CAIPHQ010000175.1, read as the reverse complement.
AGCAGATCGAGCGTGGCGCGCGGCCCGGTGAATTCCAGCGTCAGGCTGGGGGAGACGGTGCCCGCCACATACAGCGTGCCATCCGCGCCGATGGCCAGCGTGCCGCCGCCGTTGGCGTCGCCGAACACCGACAGCGCGCCGCCCTGCGCCAGCACCGTGCCGTCATTGCCCAGCGGGCCATCGAGCCGCCCGTAGCCCTGCAACAGCGCGCCGGGGGCGACCACGATGGTGCCCGCATCGGCCGCCCCGCCCACGCCGATGGCCGACGCTGCGTCGAGATCCAGCGTGGCGCTGGCCAGTACCAGCGTGCCCGCCAGAATGCTGCCCCCGCCCAGCGCCGCCGCACCGCCTGCGAGCGTGAGCGTGCCCGAGGCCCACAGCGTTGCCCCGCCGCCCTGCGCCAGCACGGTGCCTGACAGCACGTCGATGTTGTCCGCCAGCAGGCTGGCCGCCCCGGTCAGCGCCAGCGTGCCCGCGATGCTCACCCGGTCCGCCGTGATGGTGCCGGTGAGTGCGACGCCGCCGGTGATGGACAGCGCCGGGGTGGCGAACGAGAAATCGATCGCGATCAGCCCCGCATCGGGGCCTGCGAGCACGATCGGGTCGCTCGCCGTGGCGGCGGCGTGCAGGGAAGGGCGGCGAGGCGGCACGCTTTGGCTCCGGCAGCGCGGTCTGCCGGGACGGTGTACGGCGGTTTGGTGAACACCGCCTTGTCAGGCGGCGATTACTGGCTGGCCCAGACGATGCGGTGCATCCAGGTCACCTGCGCCAGTTCGAACGTGTAGCTGGGGTGGCTGGGGTTCAGGCTGAGCAGTTCCACCCGCCGCGCGGAGCGGCGCTGCAACTGCTTGGCCATCACTTCCCCGGTGCGGATGCGCACCACCACCCGGTCGCCCCGGCGGATCGGCGCGTTGGGGGAGACGATCACCACATCGCCGTCGCGGAACACCGGTTCCATCGATTCGCCGGAGATTTCCAGCGCATAGGCGTTGGGGTCGGCGATTTCGGGCAGTGATACCTCGTCCCAGCTACCGCCCACCGGGTAGCCGCCATCGTCGAAAAACCCGTCACCGCCCGCCTGCACCAGCCCGATCAGCGGCACCCGGCGCTGCCCGCTGCGCCCGGAGGCGGCGGGCAGGGCGCGGGCCCCGGTGACGAGCGACGTGAACGCCTCCAGATCCGCCCCGGTGGCCTGCAACACTTTCGACACGCTTTCGGTGGACGGCCAGCGCGGCCGCCCATCCGGCATGTGGCGCTTGGACGGGTTGAACGTGGTCGGGTCGAGGCCCGCGCGGCGCGCAAGGCCGGACGCCGACATGCCGTGCTCGGCTGCCAGCGTGTCCAGCGCGCGCCAGATGTCCTCGTGTTTCATGCCCGCCCGATCATATGTGATTAAACGATGTTATCTTATATGCGAATACGTTCTTTATACGCGAATCGGTGTCGATGGGAATAGGAAAGTTTGCCAATTCCTCTTGCCCGGCACAAGCCCGGCGTGGTTGTATGTTCCTGTAATGTTCTTGTTGGGGATCGCCGCCATGCTCACTGTCCGTGCCTACGTGCATCCGGCCCTGGAACGCAAGCCGCCCGCCGGCCGGCCGGTGGAGGCGTTTGGCAGTGCCGAGCAGGCGTGGTTCTGGACCATGGCGGCGCTGACGGCGCGGCACGAGGGGTCCAGCCGTCCGTCCGGCGGCAGCGTGCCGCGCCCGTGTGAGCCGGATGACGTGATCCGTTGTCTGGACATGCTGTACCAGCGCGGCCGCATCACGCTGGCCCATGCCCGGGTGCTGCGGGTGTGGGGGCAGCGCGGCGTGGCACCGGACATGCGCTACCCGTCCGAACGGGCCGAGGCGCGGGTGTGGCAGGAGGCGCTGGACCGGCTGGACTGGCTGCTGCAAATGCGCGGCATCGTCGTTCTGTCCGTGATATAGGATTTTTTTCATTGACAGGATTTTGCCTGCCGCTTAATGTCCTGCCGTCGGTGGGAGAATTGACTCTCCCGCCGGCGTTTCCTCCCTTAACTCGGCCATCCGCCGCTTCCCGTCTGGAAGCGGCTTTTTTTTGGCCATTGTCCGAAAGGGTCTTCCATGGCTTTCGCCATCCGCAATCTGTCGGTGCTGGCCTACGCGCAGGGCTTCACGCTGTGGCACTACCGCGCCAACCTGCCCACGCTGGGCGCCACGCTGGTGCAGCCCGCGTCACTGGACGAAGTCAAAGCCCCCGGCTTCTTCGACCCGGCCGCCGACATGCTGGCCGCGGGTGACATGGTGATGGTGTCCACGCGTGAGGCAGGCGGTCTGCTGGTGATTGCCAACACCGAGGGCGGCGTGCGGACCGCGCCGCTGGCGGCGTAACGCGGTGGCTCGCCAAGCGGGGCGCGGCGCTGCTAGCGTTGCGCATCGCACCGCACCAGAGGCGGGCGGCCAAGTTGCAGCCAGGGAAGCGTCATGACCAACAGAATGCGTTTTGGAATGTTCCTCGCCCCGTTCCACAAGCCGGGCATCAACCCCACGCTGGCGCTGGAGCAGGACATTGAACTGATCCAGTGGCTCGACCGCTGCGGCTATGATGAGGCGTGGCTGGGGGAGCACCATTCGGCGGGGTCGGAAATCTCCGCCTCTCCGGAAATCCTGATGGCGGTGGCCGCCGAGCGCACGAAACACATCAAGCTCGGCACCGGCGTGGTCAGCCTGTCGTACCACAACCCGCTGTGGGTGGCCGAGCGCATCGTGATGCTGGACCACATCACCCGCGGCCGCGTGATGCTGGGCTGCGGGCCGGGCAGCCTGCCCACCGATGGCGCGATGATCGGCATTCACCAGTCGCAGACGCGCCAGCTGATGGAAGACAGCCTGGGCGCAATCATGAAGCTGCTGCGCGGCGAGTCGGTGACGCTGAAGAACGAGCGCTGGGATCTGCGCGACGCGCGGCTGCATCTGCTGCCGTATTCCAACCCGGTGTTCGACGTGGCGGTGGCGGGCGTGGCTTCCCCCACCGGCGCGAAACTGGCCGGGCGGCACGGCATCGGCCTGCTGTCGGTGGGCGCCACGCTCGCCGCCGGGTTCGACGCGCTGGGCATGCACTGGGACGTGATCGAGGCCGAATCCAAGGTCTATGGCCACACGCCGGACCGCAGCAAATGGCGGCTGGTGGGGCCGATGCACATCGCCGAGACCGTCGAGCAGGCGTACAAGGACGTGGAATACGGCATCGAGCACTGGTTCCGCTATTTCCAGTCCACCGCAGCCTTCCCGCAGATGGTGGTGATGGGCGGCAATGCGCGCGAGATGATCGACTTCATCAACGCCTCGGGCGTCGGCGTCATCGGCACGCCGGACATGGCGGTGGCGCAGATTGAGCGGCTGTGGGCGCAGTCCAACGGCGGCTTCGGCGCGTATCTGCTGCTGGCGCATAACTGGGCCAACTTCACCGCCACCAAGCGCAGCTACGAATTGCTGGCCAACAACGTGTTCCCGCATTTCCAGGGCCACCATCAGCAAACGCTGGATGCGGCCACGCGGGCACAGGCGCAGCGCGAGGTGCTGGCCGCCGATCAGGCGGCGGCGGTGGAGGCGGCACGGGTGCGGTATGCGGCGGAGACGTCGGCGCGGCAGTAGTTTTTGGCGGCAGCGGATGGCCGGGCGGTGCCCGGCTGTCTGCGTGGCTAATTATCTGCAGTATGTGGTCAGTTGCGTCGTTTCGGATGCTCCGACCCAAAATTCCTTACTTCTACCCCACGCCGCTGCAACGCTTCGACGCCGGTAAGCCTGTTGACCTCTGTGTTTGAAATGTCGATGCATTTCAGATTGCTGAGCCCTGAAATGGGGGCGAGATCGTGAACTTGGGTATCGATAAGAATGAGCAATTTTAAATTGTTGAACTTGGCGATTGGCGTGAGATTTTTGACTTGTGTGGCCTCAAGATCCAGTATTTGCATGTTAGTGAGCCCACTAATTGGAGATAAATCATATATCTGAGTGAAGCTAAGATCCAATGATTGAAGCCTGATATTGCCTGCGATGGGAGCCAGATCAGTGATCTGAGTATAGCTGATATTAAGTGATAAAAGTTCGGATAATCCGATCACAGAAGAAAGGCCATGAGTTTTTGATTTCCCATAATTATATGATAGTATTTTCATAGAAATATAATCATCATAAGCGTAATTTTGATTTGTCTTATACACCTATTCGGATTTTCTGTCGGAATTTAAAATGATTGGCGCCAAGTCGCTGACCTGTGTTCCCTTGAGATTGAGTGATTGTAGTTTATAGAGATGGGCAATTGGGGACAGATCACTGACTTGAGTATTGGAGAGATCAAGATATTCTAGGTTCCGCAGATTGGCGAGCAGTTCAGTGCGACGGAATACGGCGGCTCCACCTTCGGGCTGCGGCACACCTCCGGCCAGAAATTTCTCCCATTCCTTATCCGAAGCTGAAAGGTCGAGCCTTCGGATCATATCCTCCCAATGCTTGGGCGGTGCTTGCCCGTCCAGAATCAGCGCGCGCGCCGCCGCCTCCACGTCGAAGCCTGCAATCTCGGCGCGCAGCCCTTCGGGCCACAGGGTGGTCTCATCAAACCGCGCCCGAAAAAACATCGCCGCCCGCAGGCCATGTGCACGGTCCAGCTTTGCGCCGTGCAGGTCGGTGAAGGCGAAGTCGAAACCGTCATAGAGGTCCGCGCCGAAATCCACCCGCTGCAAATCCGCCCCGACCAAATCCCGCGCCGGGTCCAGCCCGGCGGCGCGCACCAGGGCGATGAACCGCCTGTCGTTGCTGCGCAGCACGGCGGCCACGCGGGCCAGTTGTTCGGGCGTGAAATTCATACGGGTTTGCGCGCCATGCTCATTTTGGCCAGTACCACGCGGCCAAGGCTGTCTTTCTCGCGGTCCTTGCCGAGCAGGATGTTCAGCACGGCGTCGGTTTCCTCCGACACCGCAATCGGCGTGTTGCGGCCCTGCGCACCCAGCCCCAGCACCTTGAACGCCCGCCGTGCCGCGCGCAGCGACACAAACACCGGAGCCTCGCCGTCGTTCAGGCTTTCGATATGCGCCACATGCTCGCCGTTCAGCAGGTCGCCCACGATGCAGCCATTGGCCGGGTCGCGCGGGCCGGTCAGTTCCACGCCATCGGCCCGCACCCTGGCGGGCAACTCGGTTGGCCGTTCCCCGATCATGCTGCCGCGCGTGACCTGATAGGCTTCGGATTCCACGGCCAGCAGCACGGTGGTGACGCCGATGGCGTAGTCCTGCCGGTCATGCTCGAACGGGGCGATGTCCAACCGGGCGGAGGCTTCCACGCGGTAACTGCCTTCCTCGTTCAGCGGGCTTGGCTGATGTAGCCGCAAATCGGCCAGCCCTTCGGTGGTGACGTGGCGGGAGATCACCCATTTCTGTGGGACAGAACTGTCCTCAAGCCGCGCCTTGCGGCGCGGGGGGGATTCGCGTTGGCCTTCGGTCCATGCATCCTCCATCGCCATGCGGTCCGGATCGGCGTGAGACTTGCCCGTGAAAAAAACCTTCAGAATGATGTTCTTACTGTCCTCCTGTGGCCAGCGCTTGCCATCTTTCCACGCAGTGATTGTCTTTGTTTCCGGGCATTCCCCAAATTCACCTTTGGTCACGGCCCTCGCGAAAGTTACTTCCGACCACCCCGGTCCGGTCGCGCCAAGCCCTAACTTGCGGCCGGTCCCCTCACGCCAATGCTTTTGAAAAAGTTCAACAAATCGGTGGCGAGACGGGAAATTCCCGGGGAATTCCCCATTTCGTTGCGAATTCCCTGTCAATTGCCGCTCCCCTGCGAATTCCTCAGCTTCAAAGCATGCCTTACCGAGAAAGGTTTGGCACATGCGTACCGAAGCACTTTACGACATCGGCATCGCCGCAGGATACAGCATCAAGTTTGTGGTTTCGATGATTTTGGGCGATCCCACGGCGCTTCTGGATTTGCTGCTCGCAGCCATCCACGCGCGGAAGGCAGCGCGGCCTCCCCGAAACACAACGCAGCGCCGGTATTTCGGGAAGGTTTGCGCAAGTCACGACAAGTCCGTCGGCCCGGCGTGAAATTCGACTGCATTCTCGGCGCGGCACGGGATGGCCGGGTCAAGCCCGGCCATGACGTAAGATTATGAAATTGCTATAAACGTCATGCCCGGGTTCGACCCGGGCATCCCGCTGGGGCGCATCACCCCGCCTCGTCCAAATCCCCCGCCCACACCGTCAGCAGCCCGATGGAAGCCGACCCGCGCCGGTGCTTGGCCAGGGCCGCCGCTTCGATGCGGGCGCGGGCCGAGTTGAAGCTGGCCAGCAACTCGGCGGGTTTGCCGTAACTGCGCCCGCTCACCTCGCGCAGCGCCTCGCGGGAGATGGCGCAGGCCACCACTTCACCGTCATCGGCGATTTCGAACAACACGCGGGCACCGTCCCAGCGGGGCAGGGCGGCTTCAGGCAAGGCGGCTGGCATGGGTGGAGTCTCCCGGCGCGGCGGACTTGCGCTGGCCTCAGAAATCGGCACCCGCCCCACCGCTTACAAGGTGCGCCGCCGGATCAGGGAATTTCGTCGGTGATGACCGAGAATTCCGCCAGCGTGTTGGGGCCGAACGTGTTGGTCAGCGGCACGTCCACCGCGTCCCGCCCGTAGGCGATCAGGATGCGGCCCTGCCGGGGCACGTTGTTGCGCGGGTCGAAAGTGTGCCACGCGCCGTCCAGATACGCCTCGAACCAGCCGGCGAAATCCATCGCACTCCAGGGCTTGGGCGTGCCGATGTCGGACAGGTAGCCGGTGCAGTAGCGCGCCGGGATGTTCATCGCCCGGCACAGCGCCACGCCCAGATGCGCGAAATCGCGGCACACGCCGCGCCGTTCCACGAACGCCTCATAGGCGGTGCGGGTGGGCCGCGCGTGCTCGTAGCCGAAGCTGATATGGGAGTGCACGAAATCGCAGATCGCCTGCACCCGGCCCCAGCCCATCGGCGCGGTGTGGAACAGGTTCCACGCGATTTCGGACAGCTTGTCGGTCTCGCAATAGCGGCTGCCGAGCAGGAACATCAGGGTTTCCTGCGGCAAGTCCTGCACCGCGTGCTGGCGCGCGTTGGGGTACACCGGGTCATGCGCGCCGGTGTCGCGAATCACGGTGCGCCCGCTGATGCGGGTGCGCCCGGCGGGGGCGACGATGCGGTTGCACCAGTTGCCGAAGCTGTCGCGATAGGCGGTGATGGGCAGGCGCGGCGTGGTGGTGAGGTAGTCCGGCGCTTCCAGATCGCTGGCGCGCGAGTAATGCACGTTCAGCATCAGCACCATCGGGGTTGGCTGCGGGCAGTCATAGGTCAGGTCGTAGCCAAGCTGGATGCGCATGGGGCAGAAATCCGGCGCTGCGCGGCGATGGTGCGGCGCAGCATGGCGCAGTGTGCGCGCGAACCGGGGCCGGGGCGATGCTTATCGTGCGGGTTGCCGCAGTATTTCGCTGGCATGGCGGGCCACCCCCGCTTGCGTGGTCGTGAACCGGCCATCGCCGCGCTGCTGGGCCAGGCCCATGCCGGCAAGACGCACGAGGCACGGGCCATCTTTCATGGCGTCCGGCCGCCCCGCCGCGCCCGCCAGAGCAAGCCGGTGCAGGGCGGCGCGGCAGCAGGTTTCAAGATAAGGCTGGTCGTACATGGCCCTGCATGTGCGCAAAGGCGGGGCGGCGTGCAAGGCTTGTGCTTCCCTTCCGCCGCTGTGTCGGGCAGGTAACGCCCATGCCATTCGCCCTCGCCTCCGCCGCGTTGCCGCTGCTGCGCCTGCTCGATGCCGAAACGGCGCATCGGCTGGGCTTGCAGGGGTTGCGGCTGGGTCTGGCCGGGCGCGACCGCACGCCGCCCGACCCACGGCTGGCCGTCTCGGCACTGGGGCTGACGTTCTCCAACCCCATCGGGCTGGCTGCCGGGTTCGACAAGAATGCCGAGGCGCTGGCCCCGCTGGCCGGGCTGGGGTTCGGGTTTGTCGAGGCAGGCACCGTCACCCCGCGCCCGCAGCCCGGCAACCCGCGCCCGCGGCTGTTCCGGCTGGAGGAAGACCGCGCGGTGATCAACCGCATGGGCTTCAACAATGGCGGGCTGGACGGCTACGTGCCCAATCTGGCCGCCGCCCGCGCCCGCCTGCACGGCAAGCGCGTGCCCATCGGGGCCAATATCGGCGTGAACAAGGACGGCGCGGTGCCCGAGCGCGACTATCCGGCGCTGGTGGCCGCCGTGGCGCCGCAGGCCGACTACATCGTCATCAACGTCTCCTCCCCCAACACGCCCGGCCTGCGCAGCCTGCAGGCGGCCGAACGGCTGTCGCCGATTCTGGCCGCCATCGGCCGGGAGACGCCGCGCCATCCGCCGCTGCTGGTGAAAATCGCGCCGGACCTGAACGAGGCCGAGTTGCCCGGCATTGTGGAAGCCTGTGCGGGCGGCGGCGTGGCCGGGATTGTGGTGTCCAACACCACCACCGCCCGCCCGCCCGGCCTGCGCAGCCCCAACGCCCCGCAGGCGGGCGGGCTTTCGGGCGCGCCGCTGTTCGGCCCGTCCACGGTGATGCTCGCGCGCGTGGCCAAACTGGCGCGCGGGCGGCTGGTGCTGGTGGGTGTGGGCGGCATCATGTCCGGGCGGGATGTGCTGGCCAAACTGCGCGCCGGGGCGTCGCTGGTGCAGCTTTACACCGGCTTCGCGCTGCACGGCCCGGCGCTGATTCCGCGCCTGAAGGCCGAGTTGCTGGCCGCCCTTGCGGAAGACGGGTTCGCCACCGCCGAGGCCGCCATTGGCGCGGGCCTGAAGGAATAGCATGCAGCATCTGGACAGTTTCGCCCCGCTGGCGGCGCGCTATGACGGGTTCATTCTGGATCTGTGGGGCGTGATCCATGATGGCGTGACGCCCTATCCGGGGGCGGTGGACTGCCTGCGGCACCTGAAGGCGCTGGGCAAACCGGCCATTCTGCTGTCCAACGCCCCGCGCCGCGCGCATGTCGCCGCCGAGGCGATGCGCGGCATGGGCATTCATGAGGATTTGTACGCGGGCATCATCACCAGCGGTGAGGTAACCCACACCAGCCTGCGCGACCGCGACACGCCGGAATTTTCGGCCCTCGGCCGCCGCCTGTATCATCTGGGGCCGGAGCGGGACCGAAACGTGTTCGCCGGGCTCGACGTAACCCTCACCGCCGACCCCGCGCAGGCCGATGTGCTGCTGAACACCGGGCCGGATGACCTGCGCAGCCCGACCGACCCGCTGGAATACGAGGCCGAGTTGCAGGCCTGCCGCGCGGCGGGCTTGCCGATGATCTGCGCCAACCCCGATCTGGAAGTCATCCGCGGCGGCCGCCGCCTGATCTGCGGCGGGGCGCTGGCGCTGCGTTACGAGGAACTGGGCGGGCAGGTGATCTGGGTGGGCAAGCCGTATCCGGCGGTCTATCGCCCGGTGCTGGCCATGCTGGGCATGGACCGCGCGCGGGTGCTGGCGGTGGGCGATGCGCTGCGCACGGATATCGCAGGCGCGGCCACGGCGGGCATCGACTCCTGCTGGGTGCTGGGCGGCATCCATGCCGAGGAACTGACCACGCCCGAGGCCGTGGACGCGGCGGCGCAGGCGGCCGGACTGGCCCCGGTGGCGGTGGTGCCGGCGTTCCGCTGGTAAGGGGAGGGAGAGATGCGTGACCTGAAGCAGACGCTGCTGGACGGGGCGATGGTGCTGTTGCCCGTCGGCGCGATTGCCATGCTGGCCGTGGCGGTGGTGGAAAAGCTCCAGCATGTCACCGACCCGCTGGCCGGGCACATCGTGCACCCGGCGATCTCTGCCATCGTGATTCTGCTGCTGGCGTGTCTCGCACTGGGGCTGGCGGTGCGAACGCTGGCCGGGCGCTGGACGCAGCGCAAGCTGGAAGCGCTGCTGTTCGACAAAATCCCCGGCTACCGTCTGGCCAAGGTCGTCACCGGTGACGGCGCGATTCTGGGCGGCAAGACCGGCATCCGCCCGGCGCTGGCGGAGATTGAGGAAGGCCAGTGCCCGGCCCTGGTGATGGACGAATTCGCCGATGGCCGCCTGCTGGTGTTCGTGCCCGGCGCCCCCGCCCCGATGTCCGGCCAGATCTTCATCTTCACGCCCGACAAGGTTGAAATACTTGACGTGCCGCTGATGCCGTTCATCAAGACGATTTCGTCGTGGGGGCTGGGTCTGAAGGAGTTGATCGAGGCCTCAAAACACTGAGGCCGGCGCCCTAGGCCCGTCCCGCCGCACTCGACAGCAGCAGCGGGTCCACCCGCAGCTTTGCCATGGCGCGCCGCCACTTGGTGGCGTCGTCGGTGTCGAACAGCAGGCCCAGATCGGCCGGTGCGTTCAGCCAGGTGTTCTGCTGGATCTCGGCGTCCAGTTGCCCCGGCCCCCAGCCCGCGTAACCCAGCGCCAGCAGGCCCTGTTGCGGCCCGCCGCCCTCGGCGATGGCCTTCAGGATGTCCAGACTCGCGGTCAGCGCCAACTGGTCATCCACGCGCAGGCTGCCGTCGCCGGTCCAGTCGGCGGTGTGCAGCACGAAGCCGCGCGCATTGTCCACCGGGCCGCCTTGCCCGAGCCGGATGGCGCGGGCGGGCGGGGAGGGTTCCACGTTCAGTTGCGTCAGCAGTTCGGAAAAACTCGGGCTGGCCAGCGGGCGGTTGACCACGATGCCCATCGCGCCGTCCCCGGAATGCGCGCACACGTAAATCACGCTTTGGGCGAAGCGCTGGTCGGTCATCGACGGCATGGCAATCAGCACCTGCCCGGTCAGCGCAGTTTCCTCGGGCGAGAAGCCGGGGCGCGGCGGGCCCGGCTGGCGGGCATCAGGCTTGGCGGAATGGGTGGATTTGCGGCGCATGCCGGGCATTTTGGCACCACTGCCGCCGCGCGCAAGCCGCCACGTGGCCGCAGCCTGATGACTCCGCCCCGCACTTGGCGCTACCACTGCGCAGGGCTGCGCGGAGGGCCGCGCGGTTTGGCACAGGGCAGGGGACCAGCAAGACCATGACCATCAAAGTGGGCGACAGCATTCCGTCGATGAAACTGATGACGCCGACCGCCGACGGCCCGAAGGAAATCTCCACCGACGAGATTTTCAACGGCAAGAAGGTCGTGCTGTTCGCGGTGCCGGGGGCGTTCACGCCGACCTGCTCGGCCAAGCACCTGCCGGGCTTCGTGCATGAAGCCGATGCGCTGCACGCCAAGGGTGTTGACAGCATTGTCTGCCTGTCGGTCAACGACGTGTTCGTGATGGGCGCGTGGGGCAAGGACCAGGGCGTGGGCGACAAGATTCTGATGCTGGCCGATGGCTCGGGCGCGTTCACCAAGGAACTGGGGCTGGAGCTTGATCTGGTGGCCCGTGGCCTGGGCGTGCGCGCGCAGCGTTTCGCGCTGGTGGCCGACAACGGCAAGGTGACGCATCTGGCCGTGGAAGCCGCGGGCGGGTTCGATGTCAGCCGCGCCGAAGCGGTGCTGGCCGCGCTGTAAGCCGAACTTCGCCCCGCCCTGCCGCCATTTCGGCGGCGGGGCGGGTGCGGATTGACCATTGCGGCCCGCGCATGGCCGTGTAGCCTTCCCGGCGGGATCAACCCGGGGGAAGAGTGACGATGAAACAATTGCTTGCCGCCGCTGCCGTGCTGGCCGGGCTCGCCGGTTCAGGCGCAGCCCATGCCGATTCCATTCCCGGCATGAAGGGGCTCGATCATGTCGGCATCACCGTGCCGGACATCAAACAGGCCATCACGTTCCTGACCGACGTGCTGGGCTGCTCGCCCCCGGCCTATCAGATCGGCCCGTTCAAGTTCGATGATGACTGGATGCAGGTGCATCTGAACGTCGATCCGCGCGCCGAGATTGCGCAGCTGGCCATGCTGCGCTGTGGCAACGGCAGCAATGTGGAAGTGTTCCAGTACAACGCCGCCGGTGCCGCCACGGCCGCGCCGCGCAACAGCGACGTGGGCGGGCACCATCTGGCCTTCTATGTCGAAGACATGACGGCCGCCGTCGCCTATCTGAAAAGCAAGGGCGTGAAGCTGCTGGGCGATCCGACGCCGTTCCAGCAAGGCCCGATCGGTGGTGAGACCATCAACTACTTCCTCACGCCGTGGGGCCTGCAGATGGAACTGGTGTCGTATCCGAAGGGCATGAACTACGAGCAGGGGGCGGCGGTGAAACTGTGGTCGCCGAAGGATCCGGCGCACTGAGCCTGCGGCGCTTCTGCCTGCTGGCGGCGGTCTGGCTGGTGGCGCTGTGCGCGCCGCTGCTGGCCGCCGCCCACCCGTACATGGCGCGCAATGTCCGCGTGGTGCTGTTCAGCACCCTGCCGGATGGCCGCCTTGTGGCGCATTACCGCATCACGCTGCCGCTGCTGGCAGGGCGCGGCATCGCCAACCCGGCGCCGGGCGGGGCCGTGGAGCCGGCCCCGTTCACCATCGGGCGATGGGAAAGCCACGTACCGTTCTGGGATGCCGACACGGCGAAACTGGCCGCCGACCCGCTGGGCGCGGGGCGTCTGGTGCTGGACGGGCATACGCTGGCGGTGGACGGCGTGGCGGTGGCGGGCACGCTGCTGGCCGCCGCCGCGCACCCGAAAGGCCATGTGCCGCCGTTCGAAACCCCGGCACAGGCCAGCGCCGCCACCGCGATGGCGTGGCCCGCCGAAGTGACGGAAATCGACAGCGGCTATGTGCTGGTGGACGCTGCCATCGCCTACACCCTGCCGGCTGGCGCGCGCCGCTTCACGCTGGCCAGCACGCTCGCCCCCGGCGCGCTGGGCGAGCGCACCACCACCAACGTGTTCGCCGATCTGCGCAGCGGTGCCCCGGTGTATTACCGGGTCAGCGGCCTGCTGGAGACGCCGGTGGTGGTGGCCCCCGGCTGGCTGGAGGGCATGCGCAGCTTCGTCTCCGCCGGGGCCGCACATATTCTCGGCGGGCCGGACCATCTGCTGTTCCTGCTGTGCCTTGTGCTGGGCGTATCGAGCCTCGGCGCGCTGGCATGGCGCATCACCGGCTTCACGGCGGGGCACGCGATCACGCTGGCCGTGGGGTTTTATGGCCTGCTGCCGCAACCGGCGTGGTTCGCGCCCGCCATCGACGCGGCGATTGCCGCCTCCATCGTCATCGCTGGCGCCGTCGCACTGCTGGGGCGGGGCGGGCAGGGGCTGGTGGCCGTCACGCTGCTGATCGGGCTGATCCACGGCTTCGGCTTCTCGTTTGCCCTGCGCGACATGCTGTCCGCCGACGGGCCGAACGTGCTGCCGGGTCTGGCCGGGTTCAACATTGGCGTGGAACTGGCGCAACTGCTGCTGGGGCTGGCCGTGTTCGGCCTGTTCCGCCTGCTGCGCCGCTGGCGCACCGCCGAGCGGGGCACGCGGGTGGCGGCCGTGTCGGCGGCGATGGCGGTGGCGGTGGTGTGGTTGTTCGCGCGGATGCCCGCCGTGTGGCTGGCCGCAACCGGCGGCACGTTCTGATTCAAATCAACGTGCGCGGCCGCCCTCGCCGTTAGGGTTTGGCCATCGCGGAGCGCATGACTTTGCCGTGCCGCTCTCCGTGAGGCCCGGCGTACGCGTGCCGGGCGGCAAGCAGACGGTGCATGGGCAAACGCAGGAGGAATGTCATGCCCCCAGTTCCCGCCGACCCTGGCAAACCCGCCACGCCAGCCGCGCACACCGACCCATGGACGGCGCTGCGGCGTGAAGTGGACCATCTGTTCGACCGCTTCAGCCATGGCTTCGGCCAGCACGCCCCGCGCGCGGAGGCGGGCGCGTTTCCGGTGATCCATTGCCCGCCGATCTGGCCTGCGACGATGCCGGTGGTGGACATTGCCGAGAGCGAAACCTGCTTCAAGATGATGGCCGAATTGCCCGGCCTGACCGAGGACGATGTAGAAGTTTCGGTGGCCAACGGCACGCTGGTGCTGAAGGGCGAGAAGCATCAGGAAAAAGACGTCTCGCAGCAGAACTACCGGCTGGCCGAACGCAGCTATGGTGCGTTCCAGCGCAGTTTCACGCTGCCGGACACGGTGGATGCCGAGCAGATCTGCGCCGAGTTTGACAAGGGTGTGCTGACGGTCACGCTGCCCAAGCGCACCGAGGCCCCGGCGGCGCAGGGGAAGAAGATCGCGGTGAAACCGGCGGCGTAGGTTTGACCGCCACCACAGACCGCAGGGCGGAAAGCCTGCTGGCTTCCGCCCTTTGGCTGGTTTAGCAGTTCAGCTCAGGCAGTGGCGCGGCCGGCCCGGCGGGGAAAGGCCAGCAATCCGATCATCCCGGCGCCAAGCAACACCAGAGATGCCGGTTCGGGAATACCCACGGCGCGGTTTTCGACCAGGTTGTTGGTGACCGACGATACCGAGCCATTGTCGATCAGCGTATTCGTAATCACCAGCAACTGATTGCCGCCATATGTGATCAGATCAGGACCGGACCCGACCTGAACGACTTTGGTCCAGTCGATTGAACCCACGCCGTGCGGCGTGGTCAATACATCAAGCGTTGACGTGCCGCCCGTCTGGGTGAAGTCGGCGTTCAATGACCTGAACACGTTCGACCCGGACGTGATTTCAGCGGAATAGCTCATCGAATAGGTGGCCAGCGGCTGGAAGTTGTCGTTGAACGACACGGTGTGCTGCGCCACCAGCGGGCTGCCGATGTTGGTGGTGTTGAAGCCGACGCGGCCATCTGCAGGCAGTCCGGTGAGCGCGAACGCGCCAAAGGTCACGTCCAGCGTCTGCACGCAGACCCCCGGCGTGAGCAGATTGTCGTCTACGAAGCCATTGCCGCCCGGCAGCGTGATCGTGCTGGTGCAGAGTAGCGGGGCTGCCGTGGCAGCGTGACTCCCGAGGCCAAGGAGCAGCGCAGACCCCAGAAGAGCTGCTGGTGCCGAATATTTAGAGCGCATATATAAAAATCCTTCAGTTTGCCGCGAATCATATGTACGAGAAAATAAAAAACAGGGCAGGCTCGGATATTACTTATAGAGAAGCATGTCTGCTGATGATCGATTGTATGATTGGCGGCAAGAATTGATGCTCATGTGATTGCCGCTGTTTTGATATTGATGCTTGCGGTGAAGCGATCCGGTTCAGCGCCACAACCCTGGCTGGCGCCGGTCGCTGCGCGGCACCCTGGCCGCCGGCACCGAGCCGGGCACTACACACGCCGCCAAGGCGGGGCCGTGCCCGGAAGCAGGGCGGCCATGCCGCTTTGCTGGCACGCCCGGCACCGTGCGCCGTGCTAGGCAGAATCCTTGTCCTGTGCCGAAGGCGCTGTGCGTGCCGCCATCCGCTTCCGCCCATGCCGTCCTGCCCATCCGGGCCGACAATCCGCTGCGCGGCATCGGGCTGGTGGTGGCCGCGTCGCTGCTGTTCTCGGTCTCCGACGTCACGGCCAAGCTGGCCGGACAGACCATGCCGGTGGTGGAGATTGCGTGGGTCCGCTACCTGATTTTCGTGGTCATCACGCTGACGCCTGCGCTGCGCCACGGCATCGCGTCACTGGCCACCCGCAAACCCGGCCAGCAGGTGTTGCGCGGCGTGGCGGTGGTGACCTCGGCGCTGTTTTTCGTCATGGGCCTGCAGCGGATGCCGATTGCCGACTGCGCGGCCATCAACTTCGTCGCCCCGCTGTTCATCACCGTGTTGTCGGTGCCGTTTCTGGGTGAGGTGGTGGGCCCGAAACGCTGGGCGGCGGTGGGGGCGGGGCTGCTGGGCGCGGTGATCGCGGCGCAACCCGGCACCAGTGCGTTTCAGGTGGCCGCGGCCTTCCCGATTCTGTCCGCGCTGGCGTGGGCGATTGCCATCGTGCTGACGCGGAAATTATCTGCCAGCGACCGCTCCGGCACCACGCTGGCATGGAGCGCGTGCAGCGGTTTCGTGGTGCTGACCGTGCTGCTGCCCTTCGTGGCACGGCTGCCGACGGCGCAGGAACTGGCGCTGTGCGTGGTGATCGGGGTGGCTGCGTCGGCGGGTCAGAGCCTGGTGGTCATGGCCTACCGCCACGCCCCGGCGTCGTTGCTGGCGCCATTTTCCTACTTGCAGCTGATCTGGTCCACGGTGATGGGCTTCGTGGTGTTTGGTGCAGCGCCCGGCCCGGCGACCATTCTGGGGGCCACCATCATTGCCAGCAGCGGCATCTATGCCGCCAGTCAGGAACGCAAGCGCGCACCCCGCCGTTGAGCGGGGCGCGCGGCAGGGCGTGTCAGTTGCAGGCGGCGCGCTTCGCGGCGAAGGACTGGTCGAATACGCTGTTCAGTTCGCAGCGGCTCAGGCCAATATCGGCCAGTTCATGGTCGGACAGGCCCGAGAGTTCCTCGATCACCGACTGGCGGCGCGGCATCTCACGCACCCACTTGGCAACACCGGCCACGCGGTCCATCAGCGACGGGGACGGCGCTTCACCGCGGTAGCTGTCCATGGTGGGGTTGGCGATCAGACCGGCGCTCGACAGGCTGGCGAGCATCACGAAGGTCAGGCCATCCTTGGCAACAGTGGCGGACATCTGGTCAATTCCTTGCATCGGACCGTGGCGGGCGGCAGTGCGAGGGGCACCTCGCCGCGCGGTCTTGTTGCAACGCAATATAGTCCCGTTGGGCGGTGGGAAAATTTGCCAAGTTCCTGCGCCAGCCATGCGTACCGTGCAGGAAGTCATAGGGAGCCATGAAAAATGCATTGCCAGCCGATGAACAGGATGCGGCCATGAATTCGCCCAAATTGGCGCTGCTGCGCGCCGAACTGGCCAAGCGGGGCCTCGATGGCTTTCTGGTGCCGCGGGCCGACGAGCATCTGGGCGAATACGTGCCCGCGTCCGCCGAGCGGCTGGGATGGCTGACCGGCTTCACCGGCAGTGCTGGTCTGGCCATCGTGCTGACCCACTCCGCCGCGCTGTTCGTGGATGGCCGCTACGTGTTGCAGGCCGCAGCACAGACCGATACCGCCGTGTGGCAGCAACTGCATGTCACGGAAACGCCGCCCCACACATGGCTGGCCGAGACCGCGCCCGGCAAACGCATCGGCTACGACCCGCTGCTGCTGGCCGAGGAAGGCTTGCAGCGCTTCACCGATGCGGGCGTGACCATGGTGGCCACCGACGGCAACCCGCTGGACGCGGTATGGACTGACCGCCCGGAACCGCCGCTGGATGCAGCCCTGCCGCAACCATTGGAATATTCCGGCCGCTCGGCGCTGCAAAAGCGCGAGGACATTGCCGCGAGCCTGCGCGCGGCCAGGCAGGATGCCGCCGTGGTCACCGACCCGGCGTCGCTGGCGTGGCTGCTGAACGTGCGCGGCAGTGACGTGCCGTTCACCCCGTTCGCGCTGGGCTTCGTGCTGGTCCATGCCGATGCGGGCGTGGAGGTGTTCATGGACCCGCGTAAACTGCCGGAGGCCACGCGCGCGTGGCTGGGGAATGGCGTCAGCGTGCAGCCGCGTTCGGCCCTGCCGGGTGCGCTGGCGGCGCTGAAGGGGCGTACGGTGCGGGTGGATGCGGCGAACTCGCCGGTGTGGTTTGCCCAGCAACTGCGCGCCGCCGGGGCAAAAGTGGTCGCGGGCATGGACCCGTGCATGCTGCCCAAGGCCAGCAAGAACGCGGTGGAGCAGCAGGGTGCCCGCGCCGCGCATCTGCGCGATGCGACCGCTGTAACCCGCTTCCTGCACTGGCTGCAGGACGCGCCGGGCCGTGAGACGGAACTGTCCGCCGCCGCCAAGCTGCTGGAATTCCGCGCCACCCTGCCGGGCTTCCGGGGGGAGAGTTTCCCTGCCATCGCGGGCGCGGGCGAACACGGCGCGATCATGCATTATCGCGTCAGTGCCGAGACCAACCGGCCGATCAACCACAACGAACTGTTCCTGATCGACTCGGGCGGGCAATTCAACGACGGCACCACCGACATCACCCGCACCGTCTGGACCGGGCCTTCCGCCCCGCCCGCCGAGTTGCGGGACCGATTCACCCGTGTGCTGAAGGGCCATATCGCCATCGCCACGCTGCGCTTTCCGCAGGGTGTGTGCGGGGCGCATATCGACGGCTTCGCCCGCCACGCCCTGTGGCAGGCGGGGCTGGATTACGACCACGGCACCGGCCACGGCGTGGGCAGCTATCTGTCGGTGCATGAAGGCCCGGTCAGCCTGTCGCGGCTGGCCAAGCCGGTGCCGATGGCGGCTGGAATGTTGCTCTCGAATGAACCGGGGTTCTACGCGCCGGGCCGCTTCGGCATCCGGCTGGAAAATCTGGTGTTCGTGCAACCGGCGGAGTTGCCGCTGGCCACCCGCCCGTTCCTGCAGTTCGAAACGATCACGCTGGCCCCGTTCGACCGCAGCCTGATCGACACGGCCTTGCTGACCAAGGCGGATTTGGCGTGGCTGGATGCCTACCACGCCCGCGTGCTGGCAGAGGTTGGGCCGTTGCTGGAACCGGCGGTGCAGGTGTGGCTGGGGCAGGCCTGCGCGGCGCTGGCCTGATTGCGGCTTAGCGGGCTGCCCTGCGGCGCAGGGCAGCCAGACCGGCCAGCCCGCTGGCCAGCAACGGCAGCGTCCATGGCTCCGGGATGGCGGGAATGATCACGCCACCGCCGGGCAGTACGGACGGGTTGTTGACGTACACCTTGTCGATGAACACGTCCTTGGCCGGGGCCGAGCCGCCCTGGAAGGCGAACTGCACCGAGTAGTAGCCGGGTGTGCTGACCGTGGCGTTGGCGCTGTAATGCGTCCAGGAGTTGGTGCCGAAGATCGTGGTGTTGCCACTCACGACCGTCACCCCGGCCATCAGTGCCACCACAGTGGAATCGTATTTGTTGCCCGACCCGCTGGTCGTGTTCATGGCGTCGAAGCCGACTTCATAGACGCCCGCCGCAGGCAGGTACACCTGCTGGGTCACCGACTGGTACGCCACGTCGTCCACGAAATACAGCGCATGCGTCCCTGCCGCGTCCGGCGACGGTGAGGTGGCATTGTCCGGCACCACGATATCGCCAAAGCGGTTCTTGGTGACGCTGTCGGTGGTGGCCGATTCCGGCCCGTAGCCCGGATTGGACGCACCCGGCCCGGTGGACACTGCCCACCCGCCGAAGCTGGTGACGTTGTTCAGCACGCTGTAGGTTTCGAAGCTGCCATTGGTCACGTAGTTTATGACCGTGGCGTGCGCAGGCGCGGCCATGCCGGCCAGCAGGCTGAACGCCGCCGCCGCAACACTCCGGACCACCCAAACTGATTGCATCGCCCACCTGCCGCACATTGCGCCGAAACGCGTGTCACTTCGTATCTACCCTATTTGGGAGCTACGAGCAACAATGCAATGCGAGACGAAACACGACATTTTCGCCGCACCGCCCAAGGCGGCGCAGCGGTTCAGTCCTCGGCGGCGGGGCGCAGATCGTCCTGGTTCTGCGCACGCTCGCGCACCGTGGCGGTGGTGATCGCCACCCGGAACAACGACGGATCCGGGATGACATAGCCGTGCCGCCGGGCTGAGAGGATAGTGCGTTCGGCCGCGCCACTGGAGGTCAGCTTGCGGCGCAGTTTCAACACCAGTTGGTCCACGCTGCGGTCATCGGCGTGCAGCGGGCGTTTCAGCGCCACCTTGCCCAGCCATTCGCGTGACACCGGGGCGCCATCCGCGTCCAGCAGCGTTTCCAGCGCGGTGAATTCGGCTTCGCTGAGCAACGTGCGCTCGCCATGGCGGCCGATCAGGCAGCGATGCGCCGGTTCCACCACGATCTGTGTTGCGGGCGGCGCAGGCTCACGCGGGTCGCTGCGGCTGAGGCGGCGATACAGGGCACGAATTCGCGCCGCCAGTTCGCGCATTGGCACGGGTTTGATCAGATAGTCGTCGGCACCGCGGTCCAGACCCTCGACCCGCAATGCCTCGTCGGAGGACGAGGTCACCACGATCAGCCCGCAATCGCCTTCGGCGGCGAAACGCTCCACCAGTTCAAAACCGATCACATCCGGCAACTGCAAATCGAGCAGGATGATGTCCGGGTTGAACAACGGTTTGCGTGCAATGGCTTCGGCACCGGACGCGGCGCGCTCGGTGTCCATACCGCTGGATCGCAGCGACGCCTCAACGGCGGCCGCGACCGGGGCGATATCCTCCACGATCAGCACCCGAGGCATCATGCCCGCGTTGCCCAACTGATAAAGACTCGAGGTGTCCATTACCGCGAACATTGCGCCGGGATCACCGAAGGTTCAATCGCCGAAGCGTTATTAAAAGTTACCAAGATCGCATCTTCGCAGGCGGTCCGAACCATCACCGACCCCCGTCCGTGCATTGCCGAAATCGTCATCTAGGCTGTTTGGACGCTGACGGCAAGAGCCCGCCATTCCTCTTCCGTGACGATCCGCACGCCCAATTCTGCCGCTTTGCGGGCCTTGGACCCGGAATCGGCCCCCGCCACCACCAGATCAGTGCGCTTTGACACGCTATCGAGGACTTTCGCGCCGAGCCGTTCGGCCAGCGCCTTGGCTTCTGGCCGGGTCATCCCGGTCAGCGTGCCGGTAAACACCACAATCTTGCCCGCCAACTCCCCGCCACCGCTGACCTGCGGCTGGTCTTCGATCTGCAATTCCCCGGCGAGCGCATCCAGCGTTTGCACATTGCGCGGCTCGGCAAAAAATTCTGCCAGTTCCTCGGCAATGGCCGGGCCGATGCCGACGATGTTGGACAGTTCGATGCGCTCCTGCGCGCCGATCTGCGAGGCGGCCAGCATCTGCGTGCGCCAGTTGATGAAGCTCGTGTAGTGCCGCGCCAGCAGCTTGGCATTGGAGGCGCCGATTCGCCGGATACCCAGCGCGTAGATGAACCGCGCCAGCGCGATCGTGCGCCGCTGTTCGATGGCGCGCATCAGATTGGCGGCGGATTGCCCGCCCCAGCCCTCCCGCGCGGCAATCTCCGATTCGCGGCCGGGCAGCAGGAATATGTCGCGCGGGCTGTGCAGCAACCCCGCCTGCATGAACTCGCGCACCGTCTTGGTGCCCAGACCTTCGATGTCGAACGCAGCGCGGGAGACGAAATGCGCCAGCCGCTCCTCGGCCTGCGCCGGGCAGTTCAGCCCGTTGGGGCAGCGCTTCACCACCTCGCCTTGCGGGCGGATGGCCAGCGTGCCGCAGGCCGGGCAGTGCGTGGGGAAGGCGTAAGGCACAGAGCCGGCCGGGCGCTTTTCCGCCACCACGCCGACGATCTGCGGAATCACGTCGCCTGCGCGTTGCAGCACCACGGTATCGCCGATCCGCACATCCTTGCGGGCGATCTCGTCCTCGTTGTGCAGGCTGGCGCGGGAAACCAGAACGCCGCCCACATTCACCGGCAGCAATGCCGCTACCGGGGTCAGCGCCCCGGTGCGGCCCACCTGAATCAGGATATCCTGCAACACGGTGGTGGCCTGTTCGGCGGGGAATTTCCACGCAATCGCCCAGCGCGGCTCGCGCCCCACGTAACCCAGACGCTCCTGCAAGCCGAGGTCGTCGATCTTGTACACCACGCCGTCGATGTCATACGGCAACGCCGCACGCTCGGCC
>CAIPHQ010000174.1 GCA_903864895.1 uncultured Rhodospirillales bacterium | reverse complement strand
CCGCTTGCGCAGCATGGCCAGCAGCACGCGGCCCAACATGCCCGGCGGCACCGCCGCGGCCCCGGTGAAACCCAGCGCGTGGCAGATCACATCGCGCCACGGGGTGGCGGTGCCGCAGACATGGCGGAAGCCCGCCTGCCGGATCTGGCGGAACAGCAGCGGCGGGCCAAACAACAGCGTCGGTCCGGCTTCACGCAGGTCGGTCAGCACGGTGGCGTCGCTTTCCGCAATTGCCAGCGATCCGCCGCTGGCCAGCGCCTGCGCGGTTCCCAGTACCAGTGCCGAAGGCCAGCCAAACGGCACGGCCAGCACCGTGCGGTCCTTGGGGGTTACGCGGTAGCCGTCCACCACAGACAGCGCCGCAGAGGCAACCGCCCGGTGGGTCAGCGTGATCGGCTGCCGGGCCTCGGTGTCGCCGGGGGCAAACACGATGGCGGCGGTGGCGGACTCCGGCACATCACCGCTGTCGCGCACCGCTTCGGCCGCACGGTCCCACGCGTCCCAGTCTGTCAGCCAATTGTCCCACAGACTGCGCAGACCGCGCAGGTCGTCGCAGATCACGTTCGGCTGCATGGCCAGGTCCGCGCGGATGGCGTGGATGGCATGCACTTCATGTTCTCCAGCGGCAAATACCAGCTTGGCCGGGTGCGCCCGCAGCACCTGCGCCAGCCCGGCGCCGGCACCCGCCTGCGGCACCAGCACCGGCACCGCGCCCCGAATCTGGCAGGCCAGCATGGCGATCAGCAGGCGCGGGCGGTTCGCCCCGGCAATAACCACATTGTCGCCGCGCGCCACGCCCAGATCGGTCAGTGCCGCCGCCCAGCGCGCGGCGGTATCGGCCACCTCACGCCACGTCTGGCGCTGCCAGATGCCATGCCGCTTGTGCAGCAGGGCCACCGCCGCGCCGCGCGCCGCCGCCTGCTGGGCTAGCAAGTCCGGCAGCGTTGCTGCGGTATGGCCGTGCGAAAGGCTTCGCGGCACGGCGATTTCGCCGATATGCGTCATGGCATCCTCGTTTTGCAGGGATGCAAGGAGCCCGGCGTGCGCCGGGCCCCTCGCACTGTCAGGCGGCGACGGTCTCGCGGGCCGGGGTGTGCTGTTCCAGCGCCCGCACCAGCGGCAGCACGCGTTCCCCGAAGGCAGCCACTTCTTCCTGGAAGTGCAGGAAGCCGAGCAGGACAAGGTCCACACCCACGGCCTTCAATGCCACAATGCGCTCGGCCACCTGCTGCGGCGTGCCGATCAGGTTGGTGCGGAAGCCGTCGTTGTACTGCACCAGATCCTCGAAGGTGGACTTGGCCCAGTTGCCTTCGCCTTCCGGCGAGGACTTGCCCGCGTTCTTCACTTCATGGCCGAACGCTTTCACGGCGTCCGGGTTGGCCTTTTCGATGATCTCGGCCACCACGGCGCGGGCTTCTTCCTCGGTGTCGCGCACCACGGCGAAGGCGTTCACGCCGATCTTCACCGAATGGCCGTTCGCGGCGGCCTTGGCGCGGATGTCATCCACCTGCGCCTTGATGCCTTCCGGCGTGTTGCCGTTGGTGAAGTACCAGTCGGACACGCGGGACGCCATGTCGCGCGCGGCGCGCGAACTGCCGCCCTGGAAGATTTCCGGCAGCGGCTGCACCGGCTTCGGCTTCAGCGTGTAATCCTGAAAACGGTAGAAATCGCCACGGAAGGTGAAGCCATCCTGCGTCCAGATGCCGCGGACGGTGCGGATGAATTCTTCCGAACGGCGATAGCGTTCATCGTGGTCCAGCCACGGCTCACCAATGGCGGCGAATTCGCCGCGGAACCAGCCGCTCACCACGTTCACCGACACGCGGCCGCCATGCAACTGGCTGATAGTGGCAATCTGCTTTGCCAGCAGCGCCGGGTGCCACGGGCCGGGCAGCACGGCAGCAATCACGTTCAGCCGCTCGGTCGCCGCGATCAGCGCGTGCGAGATGGTGACCGACTCATGCTGATATTCCGCGCCATAGCCCGCCGTGAAGCGGATCTGGCTGAGCGCGTAATCGAAGCCGCTGTTCTCGGCAATGCGCGCCAGCTTCACGTTGTAGTCCAGATCCCAGCTGGTCCGCTGCTCGATGTTGCTGATCACCAGCCCGCCGCTGACATTGGGCACCCAATACGCGAATTTGATCGGGTGCTGCGGTTGCGAAATCGCGTTCATGCGGAGGCTCCTTGGCGATGGTGGGCGAGGGGGGTGGTGGGCTGCGGGCGGCGCAAGCCGCTCTGCGCCAGTGCGGTGGCTTCATCCGCCGCGCGGGCAATCCGTTCGGTGATCGCCGGATTGATCAGGTCCGTGCCTGCGAAGTCGGTTTCCAGCGCGTAGATCGTGGTCGGCACCGATATGATGCCGAAGAACCCAAGCAGTGGGCGGAACTGGTGTTCGGTGGCCAGCCCGTGCAGCGGCGTGCCGCCGGTCGCGGCAATCACGCCGGCGGCGCCCTGCAGCGCCCGGTAATCGAGCAGGTCACACAGGTGTTTCAGCGCGCCGGTGTAGGAGGCGCGGTAGATCGGTGAACCGATCACCAGCACGTCCGCCCGCTCCACGGTTTCAATCAGGGCACGCCCGGCTTCGTTCAGCCTGTCGCGGGTCAGCGCGCCCAGCAGATCCGGGGCGGCATCCGGCAGGCCGATGACCGTGCCGGTCACGCCCAGCCGTACTTCCAGCGCCGCCGTGATCGCGCGGACCAGGGCAGCGGTGCGGGATGGCACGCGTACATTGCCCGAGATGGCGACCAAAGACCGCACAGTCATGCCCTTGATCCCAATGTTGTCGCAGAGTTCACTGTGAAAATCCTGTTACACGGCAGAGAGAGGGATTTTTCCGGAAAAAGAAAAATTTGTGAAATGGCGTACATCGCATTCATATGGCAACAATATTAGTAACAATTTGACAAAACCCAGATTCATTCAATGAATCGGCCCAAGCAAATAGCTTTTTGTGACGCATAAGTACTGCACATTTGTGAAAGTCATGTACTGTTTAGCCAAACGAACGCAGGCGAGGACTCCTCAAATCTGACCGGTCGTTCTGTAGCGGCGTATAGCATACCGAGTCAATGGGAAATTTGCAGTCGCACGTCCGACCTGATTCGGGCTGCGTGGCATAATGCACAGTAAATTTTCGTAAAATCAATCGCCCTCGGGCTGGCACTCAGGCGCTGCGCCCGGCACTGCCCGCTCTGGGTCCGCCGCCACCTACGGCGCACCTGCCCCATGCAGGCGTTCTGTTGCTCAGCGCAGCATCCCGGCGGCCTGTGGCCGCGTCAGGCCAGCCCTGGCGCAGCGGCTTGCCGCCGCTTTTGCATGATGTGCCGCCATTCGCTCGGGGTCACACCGCTCCAGCGGCGGAACGCAGCGGTGAAGCTGGATTGCTGCGCATAGCACAGCGCGTCGGCAATCTCGCCCGCCGAGAGGTCCGTCACCACCAACAACT
>CAIPHQ010000173.1 GCA_903864895.1 uncultured Rhodospirillales bacterium | reverse complement strand
GGCCCGAAGGCGTCGTGACCGTAAGCAAACCGCGGGCCAAGGCGGCGTGAGACAGCGCGGGCGGCCTCGGCCACGGCAGCGCCGTTCGCGGCAATCTGCTCCGCATCGGTCGAACTGTGCAGGAAACTCAGGCTGAGCCCGGCCACCGGAACCCCGGCGGGGTCCAGCACCGCCGCCCCCACCGCAAACACGCCGGGAAAACTTTCTTCATTGGCGGAAATCCAGCCCCGCTCCGCATGGGCCGCCAATTGGGCGTCCAACGCCGCGCGCGTTCGCAATGACCCTTCAGTCAGCCCCGGCAACGCTCCGTTGCCCAGAATGGCGTCAATCCGGGCGCGGTCCATGTGCATCAACATGGCCTTGCCCAGCGCCGTGGTGGCCACCGGCAGCCTGTCACCCGCGTGCCAGATGAAGCGCACCGGCGTGCGCCCCTCCCGCAATGCCAGAATCACCACCTCCGGCCCATGCATCGTGCCGAGATAGGCGGTGTAGCCGGTATCCTCGGCCAGACGGTGCAGCACTTCCTCGGCGCTGCGCAGCAACGGGTTGCCGCTGAAATACTGTGCGCCAACCTCACAGGCCGCGAGCCCGATGCGGAACCGCCGCGCGTTGTCCGGCGCGCGCTCCACAAAGCCGGCTTGCTCAAGCGTGGCCAGCATCCGAACCACCACGCTGCGCGGCATGGCGAGGCGCTCCGTCAGTTCGGCTGCCGTCAGGTCCGGGCCATGGCGGCCGAACATCTTCAGCAGATCCAGCGTGCGCTCGACAGTCTTGAGGGTCTCAAGGGTCATAACCGATTTGCGGTCACTGATGCTGACAAGCGGTCAGTGTAGAAATGCCGCACCTGCGAAGTCAATCGGTATGCCTGAGGCTAATTCACATTTCCGCGCGCGAAACGCAGTGTGGTGAGCGTGACGGCCAGATTGACGGCCGCCGTCAGCCACAGGATGCGGGTGGCGGTCATGCCCTGCCGCTCCAGCACTGCAATCAGCACGGCGGCGGCCACCATAAGCACGGCATTCACCACGTTGTTGGCCGCCACCATGCGGGCGCGCGCGTCCACCGGGGAGCGCGCCTGCAAGATGGCGTTCAGCGGCACCGAGAACATGCCGCCCGCAATCGCCAGCAACAGCAGGTCCACCAGCAGCCGCCAGCCGCCGAAGCTGGACAGCAACATCGCGGGTGTTGCGGCACCGCCCGCTGCGCCAAGGCTGTGGCTGGCGGTGGCGAACTCAGCGATGAACAGGGAAAGTGCGAGACCCGCTGGCGGCACCAGACGGGCCGAGACCGCCCCGTGCAGCAGTTGCGCGCACAGCACCGAGCCGATGCCCACGCCCACCGAAAACACTGCCAGCAGCAGCGTTACGGTGTTCTCGCCGCCGCCCAGCACGTCCTTGGCCACAACCGGCACCTCCGACAGCACCACCAGTCCAAGGCTCCAGAACCAGCTCAGCCAGAGAATCGACAGGCGCAGCGGGCGAATCCTGAACGACTGCCGCACCAGATCCCGCGTGCCCGCCAGCAGGTTCCAGCGGATGCGCAGGCCGGGTGCCGCCGGCCGGCCGCGCGCCACGGCATAGGCGCTGGCCACCGCCCCGCCCGCCACCAGCACGGCCAGCCCGCCGGACCGCCACGTGCCATGGCTGGTCATCACCAAAACGCTGCCCACCGTGGTGCCGGTGACGATGCCGATGAACGTGCCCGCCTCAATCAGCCCGTTGCCGGCCACAAGTTCATGCTCATCCAGCAATTCCGGCAGGATGCCGTATTTCACCGGGCCGAAGAACGTCGCCTGCATCCCCAAGCCGAACAACACGATCAGCTGGGCCGCGACATTCTGGGTCACAAGCGCAGCACAGCCGCACACCGACAGCAGCAGCGCGGTGAATTGCGTGATGCGCAGCAGCCGCGCCTTCTCGAACCGGTCGGCCAGTTCGCCTGCCAGCGACGACGCAAACACATAGGGAAGCATGAACACGCCGCTGCCCAGCGCGAGCATCATCGGGCCGCCGTCCTTGAGCGTGAACAGCATCAGCACGCCGGACGCACTCTTGGTCAGATTGTCCACAAACGACACCAGCATCTGTGTCAGCAGCAGCGGCGCGAAGCGCCGGCTGGCAACCAGCCTCAGTGTGGCATCGCCCTGCGGTTTTGGGCCGTCAGACATCGCCTCGCTCGCCTCCGTGCGCGAACTGCGCCCGGCATCAGGCGCGATCCCGGGCGCGGCCGTGTTGACGCAGGTCAAGTGGATGCAGAACGGCGGCCGGTAGAGTCGACCTGGCTGGTGGCAGCGCGCCAACGCCCAATGGCACCGGAAGCGCGCGCATGGCAGGCCACTCTGGCCGGAGAGACAGGAAAGATCCGCGCCATGAGTGACACTTGGACCACGCTGGTGCTGTTGAACCGTCTGGCGCCCCGCGGCGCGCACCCGGCAATTGTGCTGGCCGGTGAGACAGATGTGAAGATCATCACCAATACCGAGCTTTCCGGCCAGATCAGCAGTCTGGCCGGTAGCTTGCGCGGCTGGGGCGTAATGCCGGGGGCGCGTGTCGGACTGAGCGGGCCGAGCAGCCCGGACTGGATCATCGTGGCACTCGCACTGATCGCCACCGGCGCAATCATGGTGCCGCTGGACGACCAGTGGGATGCCACATTGTTCGAAACCGCACTGGGCATCGCCAAGGTTCACCGCCTGATTGCCACCGGCGCACGGCTGCACAATGCGCAGGCCGTCACTCAGTCACTTGGCATACCGACACTGCGGCTGGACGGCACCGCGGACGATGCCGGGTGTTGGCGGGCCCTGCCGCGCGGGGTCGATGCGCCATTTGCCGGGCGCGGACCGGATGATCCGGTCATGCTGGCATGGACCTCTGGCACCACCGGCCAGCCAAAGCTGTTCCCACTCAGCCAGCGCAACATTGCAGCCAACATCGAAGCGTTGATCTCGCACAATCTGGTTGATGACACGGACCGTGCGCTGCTGCCGCTGCCGCTGTATCATGCTTACCCGTTCATCGTCGGCGTGCTGACCACGCTGACCATCGGCACCGCGATTATCCTGCCCGCCGGGCAAACCGGCCCGCTGATCGTCAAGGCGCTGCGCAGCGGCGGGGCCACCGCGCTGATTGGCGTGCCGAGACTGTTCGAGGCGATCATCAACGTGCTGGATGCGCGGTTCGCAGCCTATGGCGGGCTTGCGCGGTTGCTGTGGCGCGGCACGTTTGCAGTGGCATTGCGGCTCGACCGGCACGGCATTCGCGCCGGCAAGTTGCTGTTCGGCCCGCTGCGCCGTGCATTGTCGCCGCAATTGCGCCTGCTGGTCGCGGGCGGCGCACGGCTGGACGCTGCGATTGAGGAGCGGCTGACCACGCTGGGCTGGACGGTGCTGACCGGCTACGGGCTGGCCGAAACCGCCTCGCTGTTCACTGGCAATCTGCCGAATGATCGCCGTGCCGGCAGTGCCGGCAAGCCGCTGGGCGGCGGGGAAATCCGCATCGCCAAGCCGGATGCGGCCGGGATCGGCGAAGTGCAGTTGCGTGGGCCAGCCGTTACGCAGGGCTATCTGGACAATCCGGCGGCCAACGCCGCCACCTTCACCGAAGATGGCTGGTTCCGCACCGGCGATCTGGGCTTTACAGACCCGGACGGTTTCCTGTTCATCACCGGGCGCGCGAAGGAAATGCTTGTGCTGGGCGGCGGCAAGAAGGTCAGCCCGGAGGATCTCGAAAAAATCTATGCAACGGGCGCGGGCATTGCCGAACTTGGGATTCTGGAATCGGGCGGCACGCTGGTGGCGCTGGTGCGGCCGGATTCGCAGGCGCTGAAGATGCGCGGCATCATGAACCCGCGCGACGGCGTGGATGTGGCGCTGACCGGGCAGGCGCAGGGCTTGCCGTCCTATCAGCGCCTCGCCGGGTTCGCACTGACGGAAAACCCGCTGCCGCGCACACGGCTGGGCAAGCTGCGGCGCTTCCTGCTGCCTCAGTTGTACGCCGAAGCGCAGGCGGGCACCGTCAAGCGCACCGCGCGGCCTCTGACCGGGGAGGACATGCAGACCCTCGCCGACCCCACCGCCGCCGCCATCTGGGAAATGCTGCAGGCCCGCTGGCCAGAGCAGAAACTGGATTTCGACAGCAGCCTCAGTCTGGATCTCAGTCTCGACTCGTTCGGCTGGATGGAACTGGCGTTGGCGCTGCAAGACCGCTTCGGGGTCGCGCTGTCGGACACCGATATCGCTGGTGTCAACACCATTCGCGATCTGCTCACCATCTCGCTGCTACGCCGGGCGGCTCCGGACCCAGGCCATGCCGTGCCGGTCGATCTGGACCACTGGCTCGGCAAGCCGGGGCCGCTGACGACGCTGGCAGGATTCTGCCTCGCGATGCTCAACAAGCTTGCCGTCGGCAGCGCGTTCCGCCTGCGCACGGTGGGTCTGACGCATCTGCCCGCCAGTGGTGGCTTCGTGCTGACCCCCAACCATGTCAGCGACCTTGATCCGCCCGCCGTCGCCGCATCACTGCCATGGCGGTTTTTGCGCCGGGTCCACTGGGCCGGAGACATGAACCGGTTGTTCTCCAGCACGTTCAGGCGGGCCTTCTGCCGCGCGGTGCATCTATTCCCGGTGGACGAAATGCACCCCGATGCGGCGTTGACCGCCGCCGGGCGAGTACTGGCGTCCGGTGAGGTGCAGGTGTGGTTCCCGGAAGGCTGGCGTTCGCCAGATGGCCAGTTGCGCCGGTTCATGCCCGGCATCGGCCAGTTGCTGCGCCATAACGGCTGCCCGGCGGTGCCGGTGTGGATCGCGGGCACATTCGAGGCTTTGCCGCGCAACCACCAATGGCCACGGCTGGTGAAGGTGACGGTTATCTACGGCGAGCCAGTGGGCGCGGACACCCTGCTGGCCGAAGGGCAGGGACAAACCGGCGACGAGCGCATCGCCGAGGCGCTGCGCCGCCGCGTGCTGGCACTGCGCCCGGCCTAGCGGCCAGCCGGACGCCCCCCGCCTGAGCCGCTACCGCTCCACGATTGCACGGAATGGGATGCGATTTTGCGCTGATGCGGAAGCCCAGCCCCGGGCCCTCCCCCTAAGACGGCCAAAGGTTCTCCGGTGGAGACAAGGGAGCGCGACAGCGATGGCCAAGATTACCTGGACCAACCTCGGCGGCGGCACCTTCGCAACGGGTGGCAACTGGTCCGGCGGGGCCGCACCGGGTGCTGCGGATGATGTCAGCATCACGCAGGCCGGGGCCTACACCGTCACGCTGTCCAGCCCCACCACCATCAATTCGCTGCTGCTGGCCGACGCAACCGGCACGCTGGCGGTCAATTCCACGCTGAACGTGCCGGGCACCGTCACGCTCGCCGCCGGGACCGTGGCGCTGAATAGCAATGGCTGGCTGCGCAATGCCACGGTGCAACTTGCGGGCGGCACGTTGCTGAGCAGCGACGGCACGCTCGATCATGTCACCATCGACGGCACGCTGGCTCTGCCCGCCAGCGGAGAGCGGCTGTACATGGCGAACGGCGCGCAATTCTTTGACGCGACCGGCACACTGCCTGGCACGGTCAGCATCACCGGCAACAACAGCGGCCTGTATGCCGTGGCCAACGCCACGTTCGACGCCGTGGCCATCAAT
>CAIPHQ010000172.1 GCA_903864895.1 uncultured Rhodospirillales bacterium | reverse complement strand
CTCGGCCAGACCCACCATCACGTCGAGCACTTCCTTGATCATCTCCGGGTCAAGCGCCGAGGTGGGTTCGTCGAACAGCATGATCTTGGGTTGCATGCACAGCGCGCGCGCAATCGCCACGCGCTGCTGCTGGCCGCCCGAGAGTTGCAGCGGGTATTTCTTGGC
The DNA here is from genome assembly GCA_903864895.1 of uncultured Rhodospirillales bacterium. GTDB lineage: Bacteria > Pseudomonadota > Alphaproteobacteria > Acetobacterales > Acetobacteraceae > CAIPHQ01. The sequence continues at coordinate 14,008 of CAIPHQ010000172.1, read as the reverse complement.
CTGTTCCGGAATCTTGACCCGCGTGAGATAGCGCATCGCCAAATCCTCGGCCTCGGCCTTCGGCATCTTGCGCACCTGAATCGGCGCGAGCGTCAGGTTTTCCAGAATGGTCAGATGCGGGAACAGGTTGAACGACTGGAACACCATGCCGACTTCGCGGCGAATGGTGTCCAGCGCGCGCGTGTCGGCGGTCAATTCGGTGCCGTCCACCACGATGCGGCCCTGCTGGTGTTCCTCCAGCCGGTTGATGCAGCGGATGGTGGTGGACTTGCCGCTGCCGGACGGGCCGCAGATCACCACGCGCTCCCCTTGCGCGACCGTCATCGACACGTCGCGCAGCACGTGCATCGCGCCGTACCACTTGTTGACCTTGTCCATCACGATGGCGGGTTGGGTGTCGCTCATGGGGTCACCTCAGCGGTTCTTCGACTGGCCAAACTGCTTTTCCAGTCCGCGGCTGTAGCTGGACATGGCGTAGCAGAACACGAAATAGATCAGCGCCAACACGACATAAATCTCGGTGGAAAACCCGCTCCACACCGGGTCGGCCATCGCCACCTTGCCTGCCGTCAGCAGGTCGAAGATGCCGATGATCAGCACAAGGCTGGTGTCCTTGAAGAAGCCGATGAAGGTGTTGACCAGCGGCGGGATCACCATGCGCAGCGCCTGTGGCAGCACGATGGTGCGGGTTTTCTGCCAGTAGCTCAGGCCCAGCGCGTCGGCGGCTTCGTACTGGCCCTTGGGCAGGGCTTGCAGCCCTGCGCGCACCACTTCGGCCAGATAGGCGGCGGCGAACAGGATGATGGCGATCTGCGCGCGCAGCAGTTTGTCGGGGTTCAGGCCCTCGGGCATGAACAGCGGGAACATCACGCTGGCCATGAACAGCAGCGAGATCAGCGGCACGCCGCGAATCAGTTCCACGTAGCCGATGCACAGCATCCGCACCACCGGCATCTCGGCGGACCGGCGGCCGAGCGCCACAACCAGGGCCAGCGGGAAGGCGAAGGCCAGCCCGAACGTGGCCAGAATGAGCGTGATCGGCAGCCCGCCCCACTGGTCCTGCGGCACATAGGCCATGCCCAGCACGCCGCCCCACATCAACACCGCAATCACGGCCAGCGTGGCGGCCCAGATCCACAGCAATTCCTTGCGCCAGAACCGCCGGTTGGCCGAGACGCCGTACAGGCCGATGAACAGCAGCACGCACACCGCCGGGCGCCACTGCATGTCGTACGGGAACCGGCCGAACAGCATGAAGCGGTACTTGTCGCCCACCATTGCCCAGCAGGCCCCCGCGCCTTCCAGCCTGCGGCAGGGCATGGCGGTGTCCAGCGGGTTGGCGGTGGGCGGCAGGGTCCAGATGGCGTTGATGAACGCCCAGTCGATGATGCCGGCCGCGAAGCGTACCAGCAGATAGCCCAGCAGGATGGTCACGGCGCTGGACCACCACGAGTTGAACAGGTTGCGGCGCAGCCACGCCACCGGGCCGGCGAATGCGGCGGGCGGGCGCTCGCGCGCGGCGGTGGCGGCAGGGCCGTGGGCGGCGGATGCGGACATGCTCAGCGCTCCACCAGCGCGATGCGCGCGTTGTACCAGTTCATGAACAGGCTGATCGACAGGCTGATGGACAGATACACTGCCATGATGATGGCAATGCCCTCGATGGCCTGCCCGGTCTGGTTCAGCGTGGTGGAGGCCACCGACACCACGTCCTGATAGCCGATGGCCACGGCCAGCGAGCTGTTCTTGGTCAGGTTCAGATACTGGCTGGTCATGGGCGGCACGATCACCCGCAGCGCCTGCGGCAGCACCACAAGCCGCAGCGTCTTGGCGCGGTGCAGACCCAGCGCCTGTGCCGCCTCCCACTGGCCATGCGGCACGGCCTGGATGCCGGAGCGGACGATTTCCGCGATGTAGGACGCAGTGTAGATCACCAGCCCGGTCAGCAGCGCCAGATATTGCGTGGTGATGATGCCGCCGCCCTGCAAATTGAAGCGGCCCTGCACCGGGTATTGCAACGCCAGCGGCGCGCCGAACGCGAGCCATGCCACCAGCGGCAGCCCGGCCAGCAGGCCCAGCGTTACGGGCCATGTGCGCGGGCGGATGCCGGTTTGGTCCTGCTGGCGGCGGGCGCGGCGGGCCACCAGCACACTGCCCGCGATGCCCACGGCCAGGGCGGCCAGGGCTGCGGTGTGCGCCGGTTCCCAGACCAGTTGCACCAGCTGGATGCCGCCGTTGTACAGAAACACCGCGCTGCCCAGATGCAGCGCGTTCTTCGGCGCGGGCAGGCCCTGCAACAGCACGTACCAGAACAGCAATTGCAGCAGCAGCGGAATGTCGCGCAGAAACTCCACGTAAATCGCCGACATCCGGGACAGCAGCCAGTTCGGCGAAAGGCGCGCGATGCCGATCAATGTGCCCAGCACGGTGGCCAGTACCACGCCGATCACCGCGACCTTCAGCGTGTTCAGAATTCCGGCCAGCAGCGCACGGCCATAGGTGCTCTGGCCCGGCGTGTACGGCACCAGCGATTCGCCGATGGGCATGCCGGACGTGCTGTCCAGAAAGCCGAATCCGGTGGCGATGTGGCGCGCGGCCAGATTCATGCGCGTGTTGCCGACCAGATACCACAGCACCACGGCAAACCCGGCCAGCACCAGAATCTGCCAGACGATGTTGCGAAGCCGCCCGTCCGACCACGACAGCCGGATGGGGCGGCGCGGGGCCTGACGTGGGGCCGCAAGACGGGGGTCAGCGATGCTGCCAGACATGGTCGCCTCCGGCGGGGCCGAGCGAGGGGCAGAAAAGCATGAGGGGGCGGATGGCCCGCCCCCTCGCAGGCGGAAGACCTGAAGCCTCAGCGCATCGGCGGCGCGTACATCAGCCCGCCCTTGTTCCACAGCGCGTTGATGCCGCGGGGCACGCCCAGCGGGGTCATGTTGCGGTCCCAGATTTCCGCGGCGTTGCCCACCTGCTTGATGGCGTTGTACGCCCACTTGGCATCGACGCCGAGGGCCTTGCCCAGATCGCCCTCAAGCCCGAGGAAGCGGCGGACTTCCGGCTCCTGCGAAGTCATGGCGGCGTCGATGGTCGCACTGGTCAGGCCATGCTCCTCGGCGATCAGCTGCGCGAAATAAGTCCAGCGGATGATGTCGAACCACTTGTCGTCGCCCTTGCGGACCATCGGGCCAAGCGGCTCCTTGCTGATGATTTCCGGCAGCAGCATGAAGTCGGCCGGTTTGGCCTGCGTGGCGCGGAACGTGGCCAGCGCCGAGCTGTCGTTGGACAGCACATCGCAGCGGCCGGAAATGAACGCCGCCTGCAACTCGGGGTAGTTGTCGATCAGGATCGGGGTGAACTTCAGCTTGGCCTGGCGGAAATAGTCGGCAATGGCCAGTTCGGTGCTGGTGCCGGGCTGCACGCACACGCTGGCGCCGTCCAGTTCCTTGGCGCTCTTCACGCCCAGCGCCACTTTCACGATGAAGCCGGTGCCGTCGTAGAAATTGATGCCGGCGAACAGCGCGCCGAGGCTGGCTTCACGGCCCATGGTCCACGTCGTCTCGCGGATCAGCACGTCGATTTCGGCGGCCTGCAGCGCGGTGAAGCGGTTAGTCGAGGTCAGCGGCACGTACTTGACCTTGCTGGAATCACCCAGCGTCACGGCGGCAACCGCCTTGCACAAGTCCACATCCAGGCCGCGATAGACGCCCTGGCTGTCCGGGATGGAGAAGCCGGGGGTGCTGCCCTCAACGCCGCAGACCAGTTGGCCGCGGGCGCGCACGGCATCCAGCGTGGCGGAGCCGGAGCCGTCGGCATGGGCGGTCCCGGCGGCGGCCAGCAGCAGCAGCCCGGCGGCGGGGAGGAGCGAAAGGCGGGTCATCATGTGTCTCCGTTCAGTGGCATGGTGCCCTGCGCCGCTTGCGCGGCATCCGGCACCATTGCGCCGCACCATACCAATCCTGTCTGCAATGGAAAGCACCTATGCGTTTTTCGCAATCCGTTATGCGCGGGGCCAGAAGCCGCGCTGGCCATTGCGGCATTCGCGGCTAGATTGGCCGGGCCAGCCGGAGTGACCAATGCACGCCACCAGTACGACCTTTCCGCAGAACGCGGCCCGCGCCATGGCGGATGCCAGTTTGCAGAAAGCCATGGCGCGGACCAAGCCGATGTTCCCGGCCCGCCGCGCCGCCGCCGTGGCCGCGCTGCCGGAGTTCGAGGCGCTGCGCGAGACCGGCAAGCAGATCAAGAACCACACGCTGGCAAATCTGGATTTCTATCTGGAGACGTTTGCCGCCAACGTCGAACGCGCAGGCGGGCACGTGCACTGGTGCAGCGACGCCGATGAGGCGCGCGCGGCGGTGCTGAAAATCTGCCAGGACGCCGGGGCGAGGACCGTCACCAAGGGCAAGTCGATGATCAGTGAGGAACTGGGCATCAACAAACACCTGGAGGCGCATGGCATCGCCCCGGTGGAAACCGATCTGGGCGAATACATCCTGCAACTGCGTGACGAACCGCCGAGCCACATCATCGCGCCCGCGTTCCACCTGAACCGCGAGGACTGGGAGGCGAGTTTCCGCAAGTCGCACACCGACCTGCCCGCCGATCGCGTGTTCCATGAGCGGCGCGATATCCTCACCGAGGCACGCACCCGGCTGCGGGAGAAATTTCTGGCCGCCGATGTCGGCATCACCGGGGCGAATTTCCTGATCGCCGAGACCGGCAGCAGTGTGATCGTGACCAATGAGGGCAACGGCGACCTGACGCAGACGCTGCCGCGCGTGCATATCGCGCTGGCCAGCATCGAGAAAATGGTGCCGACGCTGGAAGACTGCACCAGCCTGCTGCGCCTGCTGGCGCGCTCGGCCACCGGGCAGGATTTTTCGGTCTACACCACGTTTTCCACCGGCAAGCGCCGCCCGGACGATCTGGACGGGCCGGATGCCTATCACGTGATCCTGCTGGACAATGGCCGCAGTGCCATGATCGGCACCGAATTTCAGGACATGCTGCGCTGCATCCGCTGTGCGGCGTGCCTGAACCACTGCCCCGTGTACGGCACCGTCGGCGGCCACAGCTATGGCTGGGTGTATTCCGGGCCGATGGGCAGCGTCCTGACGCCGGGGCTGATCGGGGTGGATCAGGCCGGGCATTTGCCCAACGCCAGCACGTTCTGCGGCAAGTGTGAGAGCGTGTGCCCGGTGAAAATCCCGCTGCCCAAAATGATGCGGCACTGGCGGGAGCGGGAGTTCGAGCGGCATCTTTCGCCCGCCACCGCCCGCGCGGGCTTGCGGCTGTGGCGCTGGTTCGCCCTGCGTCCGCAGGCGTACCGGCTGGCGACACGCGCGGCGGCGTGGGCGATGGCGCGGCTGAGCCGCAAGAAGGGCCGCTTCGCCGACCTGCCGTTTGCAGGCGGCTGGACCGATGGGCGCGACCTGCCCGCGCCGGAAGGCGAGACGTTCTTCACGCGCTATGCGCGTGAGCAGCGCGCGGGGCGGGCATGAGCCGCGACGCCATGCTGGCCGCCATTCGCCGCGGCCTGCGGCGGGGTGCCCTGCCGGACGATCAGGCCATGGCGCTGCGCGCGCGCCTTGCCGCCCACCCGCGCCAGCCAATTCCGGCGCGCAGCCGGGTGCCGCGCCCGGCACAGATCGACCTGTTCCAGCGCAACGTGGAAAAGGAATTCGCCACCTTGCAGCGTGTGCCCGATGCTGCGGCCGTGCCGGAAGCCGTGGCGCGCTATCTGGCGGCGCAGAACCTGCCGCCATCGCTGGCGATGGCTCCGCACCCCGAATTGCAGGCGCTGCCGTGGGCGGATCACCCGATGCTGACCCTGCGCGAGGGGCGCGGGCAGGCCAGTGATCTGGTGAGTTTGCAGCACGGCTACGCGGGCATCGCCGAGACCGGCACGCTGATGCTGCCCAGTGCCGCGCAGCGTCCGGCCACGCTCAACCTGCTGAGCGAGACCGAGATTGTGGTGCTGCGGACCAGCCGCATCGTCGGTCCGTACGAGGAAGCGTGGGATTTGCTGCGCGCCGAACGCGCCGTGCCGGAAGGCGGGATGCTGCCGCGCAACATCATGTTCGTCACCGGCCCGTCACGCTCGGCGGATATCGAGAGCGTGCTGGAACTCGGCGCACATGGCCCGCGCCGCCTGCATATCATTCTGATCGAGGATGATCCGGCGGCGCTTGGCTAGCGGCGCGGCGCGTGGCAAGGCTGGCGGGATGGCGAGACATCCGGCGCGCATCAAACGGCTGACCGAGCAGGACCGCAGCGACTGGGCCAGTTTCGCGCGGCATATCGCGCTGCTGCCCGGCCGCAACCTGCCGGACCTCCCGCCGGAGCCACCCCCCGCCGCGGTCGCCGATGCGCCGCCGCAGCCCACCGCGCCAAAGCCGCCATCGGCCAATCTGCCAGCGCGTCCGGTGCCGGTGGCCGTCGGGTTGCAGCCGGGCGGGCTCGACAACGCCACCTGGAACCGCTTCCGCGCCGGCAAACTGCCCGCCGTGCGCACGCTCGATCTGCACGGCCGCACCGCGCAAAACGCCTATCACGCGCTGCACAGTTTCCTGCTGCGCGCCCATGCCGACCATCTGCGGGTGGTGGAGATCATCACCGGGCGCGGCAGCGGTGAGGGCGGCGGCATCATCAAGCGGGAATTCCCCATCTGGCTGAACCTGCCCGCACTGCGCCCGCTGGTGCTGGCGGCTAGCCACCCGCACGCGGCCAATACCGGCTCAGTGCGGCTGTTGCTGCGGCGGCCCAAGTGACGCCGTTCGGCGCACGGTTGCGGGCGTTGCGGGCGCGCGATGGCATGACATTGGCGCAATTGGCCGAGCGGTTGCAGGTTTCCTCGGCCTATCTGTCTGCACTGGAACACGGCAAGCGCGGCGCGCCGGGCACCGGGCTGGTGCATCAGGTCTGCGACGCATTCGGGCTGATCTGGGACGAAGCCGAAGAACTGGCAGCCTTGGCCCGGCTGTCGCATCCGCGCGTGACGGTGGATACGGCGGGGCTGACGCCGGAACAAACCGCGCTGGCCAACCGGATCGCGCAAGGAATCGCCAAGCTGCCGCCGGAAGCCGTGGCGGCCTTGCATGCCATTCTGGACGCTGCGATGACGCAGCCCAAGCCAAGGCTGCGCCGCGCGGCGGGCAGCAAGCAGGGGCAGGGCGCGGCCAAGGCGCCATAAGCGCCGCATCTGGAATCTACCGGGGAAACGCCGTGCCTGCGTGGAAGCAAGAGTTCAAGTCGGGCGCGCTGGCCATCGCGCCGCTGGCCGCCGCCGCCGTGCCGTTCGGCATGATCCTTGGCGCGCAGGCGCTGCAAAAGGGCCTGACACCGGCCGAAATCATGCTGATGAGCCTGACCGTGTTTGCGGGCGGCGCGCAGTTCATGGCGGTCGGGCTATGGCAATACCCGGTGCCGTGGGCAGGCATCGCGTTCGCGGTGTTTCTGGTCAATCTGCGCCATGTGCTGATGTCGGCGTCACTGGTTGGCAGCATGGGGCAGTTCCGGCCGTGGCAACGCTGGCTCGCGGTGTTCGTGATGGCCGACGAAACCTGGGCCACCGCCGAGCGCCGGGCGGCTGTTCAGCCACTCACCGTCGCGTATTACGCCGGAATCGGCGTGGCGCTGTATGCCACATGGGCCGTCTCGACCGCGCTGGGCACGCTGCTGGGTGGCCTGATCCATAACCCGGAGAAACTCGGCTTCGATTTCGCGTTTCCGGCGGTGTTCATCTGCGTGGTGATGGGTTTTGCCAGATCGTGGCGCGCCGCGCCGGTGATTCTGGTCAGCGCCGCCACCGCGTTGCTGGTGCGTCATCTGGCGGGCGGCACATGGTATGTGATCGCGGGCGGGTTGGCGGGCATGGCTGTGGCGGCGGCATTGCCCGCGCCGGGGCGTGGGCGGTGAGCGCCGAAACCGTCCTGACCATCATGGCGATGGCGATTGCCACCTACGCGACCCGCATCGGCGGCGTGCTGTTGGGGGCCTATCTGCCGCGCACCGGGCGGGTGAAGCAGGGGCTGGATGCGCTGCCCGCCGCCGTGCTGACCGCGCTGATCGCACCTGCGGTCACGGCGGGGACCCCCGAGATGTTGGCCGGTGGCATCACCGTGCTGGCGGCCCTGCGGTTGCCGATGGTGGCCGCCATCGGCATCGGCATTGCCAGTGCGGCGCTGCTGCGCGGGGTGCTGTAGCGGTCAGGCCAGCAACACGCCGTGCTGGCGCAGGAAACCAAACAGTGGAATCAGCGGCAGCCCCAGAATGGCGGCGTGCTCGCCCTGCACCGCATCAAACAGATGCGGCCCGGCCCCTTCCAGCCGGTACGCCCCGACGGACGACAGCAACGCCTCGCCCTCAAGCGCCAGATAGGCGTCCAGAAACGCCTCGCTGAAGCCGCGCATGGTGAGGCTGGGCTTGGCAACGTGGTGCCACACGCGCTGCTCGCCGCGCAGACAGACAACCGCAGTCACCAGCGTATGGGTGAGGCCGCGCAGGGCCAGCATGTGCTGCCGGGCCTCGGCCATGTCCACGGGCTTGTCGAACCAGCGCCCGTCGCACACCAGCAACTGGTCGCAGCCGATCACCAGCGCATCCGGCGCGGCGCGCGCGATCCGGCGGGCTTTCAGGTCGGCCAGCAGCAGGGCAACCTCATCCGCGCTGGCGCCCTCGGCCTGCCCGGCGCGCTTGACCTCGGCTTCATCAATATGCGCGGCGCGCGCGGTGAAACGCAGTCCGGCGTGTTCCAGCAAGGCTTTGCGGCTGGCCGAGGCGCTGGCCAGCACAAGCGGGGGATGCTCGGCTTGCAGGCTCATGGCGCGGGTACGTCCACCTTGCGGCGGCGCTGGTGCCACGCTTCCATCAGTTGCAGCACGGTGGCCGCGGTCTCCTCGATCGAGCGGCGGGTCACGTCCACCACCGGCCACCCGCGCCGCGTGCACAGCCGCCGCGCCCACAGCAATTCGGCCTTCACCGCTTCCCGATCCACATATTCGCCGCTGTCGTGGCGCATCGGGCCGTCGGCCCCGATCATGCGCAGGCGGTGGCGGCGAATTTCGATCAATGAATCCGGCTCCAGCGTCAGGCCGACCACCGGGGCCTGCGGGTCTTCCAGCCCCGGCGGGTCGGGCAGGCTGGGCACCAGCGGGATATTCGCCGCCTTCACCCCGCGATTGGCCAGATAGAACGAGGTGGGGGTTTTGGAACTGCGCGAGACGCCCACCAGCACCACGTCGGCCTCGGCAATGCCCGCCTGCGCCTGCCCGTCATCATGCGCCAGCACGTAATGCATCGCGTCGATGCGGCGGAAATAGTCGGCGTCCAGCACATACTGGCGGCCGGGGCGCGACATCGCAGTCTCGCCGAACTGTTCCTGCAACAGGCCCATCACCGGGTCGAGCACATGCACCACCGACACGCCCATGCGCTGGCAGGCGGTTTCCAGTTCGGCGCGCAGGCCCTTTTCCACCAGCGTGGACAGCACCGGCCCCGGCTCAGCCTCGATGCCTTCCAGCACCCGGTGCAACTGGAAGCGGGTGCGGATCAGGCTCCAGCGGTGGTGCACGATGCTGGCGTGCTCGAACTGGGCGATGGTGGCGCGCGCGATGGAATTCAGCGTCTCGCCGGTGGCATCGGAGACCAGATGCAGATTGATGCGGTTGATCGTCATGACGCCCCGGCGCTGGAATTGCGGTGCAAGGATAACGGGGATAACGGGGATCACCAGCCTGCTGCGCGAACCTGTGGCATGGCAGCGGGGATAAGTTGTGATTCAACGGTACGGTTGGCGAATGTCGGCTCCCGGATCCAGTCTGACGGGACAAACGCGTGACGGCGGCGGGATTCAACAGGTTGCCGTGGCGCGCATCTGTGGATAACCACGGGGAAAGCCGGCAGCGGCAGGGGTACCACTTTATCCACAGGCCCATCTTGCGCAGCATCCTAGATCTTAAGAGTCTCTGTTTTTATTAGGGCTGCAACGGGGAACGCCAAAATGCAGGATCGGAACGCGGCATGACCAAACGGCTGCTACGGGCGCTGAGCGGTGAGGCGGTTTGGCCACCGCCGGTATGGCTGATGCGGCAGGCAGGCCGGTATCTGCCGGAATACCGCGCGGTACGGGCGCAGGCGGGCGATTTCATCTCGCTCTGCACCACCCCGCCACTGGCCGCGGAGGTGACGCTGCAACCGCTGCGGCGCTACGGCATGGATGCGGCCATCCTGTTCAGCGACATCCTGATGCTGCCCTGGGCATTGGGGCAGGGGCTGCGGTTCAGCGAGGGCGAAGGCCCGGTGCTGCCGCCGATCCGCACGGCAGAAGGGCTCAAGGCGCTGGACCGCAACCGGCTGCCAGATGCGATTGCGCCGATTCTGGAAACCGTGCGCCGCGTGCGCGCCGAAGTGGGTGACGCGACCCTGATCGGGTTTGCAGGCGCCCCGTTCACGGTGGCCTGCTACATGGTGGAAGGCCATGGCGCGAAGGAGTTCGCCGCCGTGCGAACGCTGGCCTATCGGGACCCGGAACTGTTCGGTGCGCTGATCGACCTGCTGACCGAGACGACCATCACCTATCTGGCCGCCCAGATCGAGGCCGGGGCCGAGACGGTGATGCTGTTCGACAGTTGGGCCGGCGTGCTGCCGCCGTCGCTGTTTCGCGCCTATGTGATCGCCCCGGCCATTCGCATTACGGCCGAACTGCGGCTGCGCTACCCGCATGTGCCGGTGATCGGCTTCCCGCGCATGGGCGGATTGCTGATCGGCGAATACGCCACGCAGACCGGCGTGCAGGGCCTGGGGCTGGACACCACGGTGGACCCGGATCTGGCAGCAGCCCTGGTGCCGCTGCACGTGGCGTTGCAGGGCAATCTGGACCCTCTGGCGCTGGATGCCGGCGGAAAACCGATGCTGGATGGGGCGCATACGATTCTGAATGCGATGCGCGGACGGCCGTTCATCTTCAACCTCGGCCACGGAATCATCCCGTCAACCTCACCCGAACACGTCGCGGAGTTGATCCGTACCGTGCATGCCGCTTGACCTGCGGCCCGCACCGGCCACTTTGGCATCCATGACCCGTGCCAAAGTTGCCATTGTGCTGTTCAATCTGGGAGGGCCGGACAAGCCTGAGTCTGTCCGGCCGTTCCTGATCAATCTGTTCACCGACCCCGCGATCTTGCGGGTGCCGCCATTTGTCCGGCCGTTTCTGGCACGGATCATCGCCTATGCCCGCACCAAACCGGCCACGGCGAACTACGCCTTCCTCGGCGGCAAGTCGCCGCTGCTGGAATTGACGCAGGAACAGGCCCGGGCACTGGAAAAGGCGCTGCCGGACATGGACGCGAAGTGCTTCGTGGCCATGCGCTACTGGCACCCGTTCAGCCTTGAGGCAGCGCGCGCGGTGAAGGCGTGGGACCCGGACGAGGTGGTCCTGCTGCCGCTGTATCCGCAATATTCCACCACCACTACGGGCAGCAGCCTGACCGCGTGGCGCGACGCGGCGGCAAAAGTGGGCCTGGTAAAGCCGGTGACCACGCTGTGCTGCTACCACTCCGACCCCGGGTTCGCTGCGGCAACGGCGGCGATGGTGCGGGCCAGCTACCACAAGGCCCGCGCCGCGCTGGACCCTGCCATTCCGTTGCGGGTGCTGTTCTCGGCGCATGGTCTGCCGGAAGTGATCATTCAGGCAGGCGATCCGTACCAGTATCAGGTGGAACAGACCGTTGCGAGCGTGGTGCGGCACCTCGCCATGCCGGGGCTTGACCATCGCATCTGCTACCAGTCGCGCGCCACGCCGCAAAAATGGATCGGCCCGTCCACCGAGCATGAGATCGAACAAGCCGCCACCGACAAGGCGGCGCTGCTGGTGGTGCCGATTGCGTTCGTGTCCGAGCATTCCGAGACGCTGGTGGAACTGGACATCGAATACCGCGAAGTGGCGGAAAAGCTGGGCGTGCCCGGCTATTTCCGCACGCCCGCGCAGAATTCGGACGCCGGTTTCATCAACGCTCTGGCCAATCTGGTGCGGCATGGGCGCGCCGCCGGGGCCGGCTTGTGCAGCTATGGCAATGGCCGCACCTGCCCGGCGGCGCATTCGGATTGCCCGCACGCGCGCGCGGGAATCGGAGCACCTCCGCTGGCCCCGAAACTGGTTCTGGCGGAGGCGGCGTGAGCGCGCTTGACCTGATGCGCCGCCGCAGCACGCCATTGCGGCTGGTGATTTTTGACTGCGATGGCGTGCTGGTGGACAGCGAACCGGTGTCCAACCGCATTCTGGCCGAGGATCTGACCGCGCGCGGCTGGACCATGACCGCCGAGGAGGCGATCCATCGCTTTGTGGGCACCACGCTGACCGACATGCGCCCGTTGATCGAGGCGCGGTTGAGCATCGAACTGCCCGAGGACTGGAACGCGCAGGTCACCGCGCGCATCGTGGCCGCTCTGGCAGAGGAATCCACGCCGATTCCGGGGGCAATCGAGACGCTGCGCGCCATGGATGCCATGGGGATGCCGTGGCGCGTCGCCTCCAATTCCTCGCACGCCGAAATGCGCGCCAAGTTTGCCCGTCTTGGCATCACCGACCTGGTGGACGGGCGGGTGCACAGTTTTACCGAGGTTGCGGCGGGCAAACCTGCGCCCGACCTGTTTCTGGCTGCCGCACGGGCGCAGGGTATGGCGCCGCAGGATTGCGTGGTGATCGAGGATTCGGTGCCCGGCGTGCGCGCCGCGATTGCCGCAGGCATGGACTGCCTTGGGTTTGCGCCGCATACCGATGGTGCTGCGCTGCGGGCGCATGGCGCGGTGCCGTTTCATGCCATGGCCGGCCTGCCCGCGCTGATTGCCGCGGCGGGGCGGCGGGCGGCCTAGGGGGATTTGTGGCGATGGGCGTGCTGACGGCAATCTATCTCTGGGTGAAGGCCCTGCATGTCATCAGCATGGTCGCCTGGATGGCCGGGCTGTTCTATTTGCCGCGCCTGTATGTGTATCACTGCGCGGTGGCCGCCGGGTCAGTGGAAAGCGAGCGTTTCAAGGTGATGGAACGCCGCCTGCTGAAGCAGATCACCACGCCTGCGATGATCGCCACGCTGTTCTTTGGCATTTTGCTGGTGTTGACCCCCGGCGTGATCGACTGGACCGCTGGCTGGTGGCATGTGAAACTGTTCTGCCTGCTGGTCATGCTCGGGTTTCACGGCAACCTGTCGCGCTGGCGCAAGGATTTTCTGGAAGACCGCAACCGGCGCTCGCACCGGTTCTACCGGATTGCCAACGAGATTCCGACGCTGCTGATGTTCGTGATCGTGATCATGGTGATCGTAAAACCGTTCTGATCACGCCGAACCCCTTGAATCGTGATGTCAGGCTGCCACCTAAGGGTTGACGCGGGTAGCCTTGGTTCATAGGGTGCCGGCGCTGATCAGCCTGCGCTTCGCGCCGGCGTTCAATCTTCCCGTCCTGCTTCCCTCCTCGGGACAGTTCCGGTTTTCCGGCGGCGCTCGCCCGTTCCGGGGCCGGTCGCCGACTATCCGGGCCGACGCGTCCGTGGTGCTGCGGGTCTTCCCGCTCGGTCCTGTTCCTTTTTTCCCGCTGCGCCAAGCCACTGAGGCGACCTGATGCATCTCGCCGAACTCAAAGCCAAGTCTCCTGCCGATCTGCTCAGTTTTGCGGAATCGCTGCAGATCGAGAACGCCTCGTCACTGCGCAAGCAGGACATGATGTTCGCGATCCTGAAAACGCTGGCCGAAAACGAACAGGCCATCCACGGCGAAGGCACGCTGGAAATCCTGCCCGACGGGTTCGGGTTTCTGCGCAGCGCCGACAGCAATTACCTGCCCGGCCCGGATGACATTTACGTATCACCTTCCCAGGTGCGACGCTTCGGCCTGCGTACCGGTGATTCGGTGGAAGGCCAGATCCGCTCGCCCAAGGATGGCGAACGCTATTTCGCGCTGCTCAAGGTCAACACGATCAATTTCGAGCCGCCGGAAGCTGTCCGCCACCGGAT
>CAIPHQ010000171.1 GCA_903864895.1 uncultured Rhodospirillales bacterium | reverse complement strand
GCAGCCTTGGTTTCGGCCTGCAGCGACTGCCAGTGCGTCTGCGCCTCGGCCAGCGCGTTGCGGGCCTGCTCCAGTTCGGCCTTCGTGCTGTCACGCAGCGCGGTTGCCTCGGTGATCTGCGTGCGCAGGGCGGCCGCGGCCGCGCCGGCTTCGCCACGATCCTTGACTGCGGCCGCCAGCGCGGCCTGTGCGTCGGCGACCTTTTTCTGCAGGTCGGCCAGCGTGCCGGCGGTCTTCTCTTCTTCGGCCAGCTTCGCCGCCAGATCCTGCCGCGCAGCTTCGGTCTTGACCTGCAACGTCACCGCTGCCTTGTGATCGGTGGAGGCCTGCCAGAAGGCATACCCCGCCGTGCCCCAGCCCAGCAGGGCGGCGGCAATCAGCACGGACTTTGTGGTCGAACCGGTGGCGGCCCTCGGGCCATTGGTCTCGGACATGCTTCCGCGATCCCCCAGAGACGCTTCAGCAGAGGTGCCGCAGCGTCCGTTTGGGAACCAGCTAGCGCACTTGCGCCAGCCCGGACAAGCGCACCCCTAAGCGAACACGTCCGACGGGCTGTCCCGGCGCAGCTCTGCCGCCAAATCTTCACCCAGTGCCCTAGCCTCGGCGGCGCTGCCGGTGCGGCTGCGCTTGAGCAGGAACGAGCCATCGGCACGGGCCACCAGCCCGGTCAGCCGCACGGCATCACCGTCCAGCAGCCGCGCATGGCCGCCAATGGGCGTGCGGCAGGAACCATCCAGCAGCCCCAGCATGGCCCGCTCGGCGGTGGCGGCCACGCGGGCGGCGCGGTCTTCAATGTCCGCCAGCAACGCGCACAGCGCGGAGTCATCCGCACGGCAGGTGATGCCGACGATGCCCTGCGCGGCGGACGGCACCATCACCTCGGGGTCGAGCACCATGGTGGCCACATGCGCCATGCCCAGCCGGTTCAGCCCGGCCAGCGCCAGCAGGCTCGCGTCGCACACGCCATCCGCCAGCTTGCCCAGCCGCGTCTGCACGTTGCCGCGCAGCATCGTGACCGACAGGTCAGGCCGGGCGTGCAGCAACTGTGCCTGCCGCCGGACGGACGAGGTGCCGACCACGGCCCCCATCGGCAGCGCGCCGAACGCCACGCCGTCCCCGGCGCCGGTACGGCCGGGCCCCACCAGCAGCACGTCGCGCGCGTCCTCACGCGCCAGCACGCAGCCCAGCACGATGCCGTCGGGCAGGCTGGTCTCCAGATCCTTCAGGCTGTGCACCGCAAGGTCGATGCGCCGGTCCAGCAGCGCCTCGTGGATTTCCTTGGCGAACAGGCCCTTGCCGCCGATTTCGGCCAGCTTGCGGTCCTGCACCGCGTCGCCGGTGGTCTGCATCTGCACTTCTTCGAACACGCCGAGATGGCGCGCTGCATCGGCGGCGTAGGCCATGAAGCCGCGCGTCTGGATCAGCGCGAGCGGGGAGCGGCGCGTGCCCACGCGCAGGGTGGCAAGGTCGGTGGCCGGCACGTTATGGCTCCACGAAGGGGTAATTCAGTTGCACGACTGCCAGATTAAGCACCGCTGCGAACCCCACCCAAGCCAGATAGGGCACCAGCAGCCATGCCGCGCGGCGGGATTGCGGCCACAACACCACGATCAACGCCAGCACCGAGAGCCAGAGCGGCCCCACCTCGCCCAGTGCCCAATCCGGGCGGTGCAGGGCGAAGAAGCAGGCGCTCCAGCCGATATTCAGCAATCCGTTGGCGGTGAACAGCCCGACAATCGCGCCCCAGCGGCGCATGCTGGGCGCACTTTGCCAGGCCAGATAGCCGGACAATGCGGCCAGCGCGAAAATCAGCGTCCAGGCCGGGCCAAACGCCCAGTCGGGCGGCTGCCAGCTTGGCTTGCGCAGCGCGTAGTACCACGGCCCGATTTCGGTGATCACGCCGCCCACCGTCGCCACCGCGATTGCGGCGGCGGCGGCGGTGGCGATTTGCTTCCAGCCGCCGCGCCGACGCGGCGCCGGCTGCGTCACGCCTCGGCCAGACCCACCAGATGCGCCAGATCCTTGAAGAAGATCTTCACGTGCGCCAGCGGGCTTTTGCGCACCAGTTCCTTGTTCATGTAGGATTCCCACGTCAGGCGCTGCACGTCCTTGTCCATGCACATCTTCACGAAACTCTCGCGCCGCTTGTCGGACGAGTACCAGAACCACTGCATGATGCCGAGAATCAGGAATACGCGGCCATGCAGTTTCATGAACTGCTTGCGGGCCAGTTGCAGCGCGCGGGCGTTGCCGGTTTGCAGGAATGCTTCGGCAGCGTCGGCAGCGAAGCGCCCGCCGATCATGGCGTAGTAGATGCCTTCGCCTGATGCCGGGGCCACCACGCCCGCCGCATCACCGGCCAGCACCACGTTGCGGCCATTGTCCCATTTCTTCAGCGGCTTCAGCGGGATCGGCGCGCCCTCGCGGCGGATGGTCTCCTGCCCGGCGAGACCGGCGGCCTTGCGCAGCGCGCCCACCGACTGCCGCAACGAGAAGCCTTTCTGCATCGAGCCGGAGCCGACGCTGGTGGTGGCCCCGTGCGGGAACACCCAGCCGTAAAAGTCCGGCGACAGGTGCCCCTGATAGTAAACGTCGCAGCGCGCGGAATCGAACTTGCCCTCGCCGTGGCGCGGCGAACGGACGATTTCATGATACGCGAACACGCAGCGCATCTTGTCGCCGCCCGGCACCGCCTGCTTGGCCAGTTGCGAGCGGGCGCCATCGGCCCCCACCACCAGCTTGGCGCGCGCAACGGCGGCGCTGCCGTCCGGCGCGGTGTAATGAATTTCAGCGTTGCCGTCGGCGGTCTGTTCGATCCGCTCGAAATTCCCGGTGCGCCGTTCGGCCCCGTGTTCGGCGGCGCGGGCGCGCAGGAATTCGTCGAAATGCTCGCGGTCCACCATGCCGACGAAGCCGCCGTCGATGGGCATGTCCACTTCCCGGTTGGCCGGAGAGACCATGCGCGCCGCGCGGATGCGGGCGACCATCATGTGGTCGGGGATGTCGAAATCCTTGACCAGGCGGGGCGGGATGGCGCCGCCGCAGGGCTTGATGCGCCCGGCCCGGTCCAGCAGCAGCACCTTGCGGCCCTTGCGTGCCAGATCATCCGCCGCCGTGGCCCCGGAGGGGCCACCACCGACCACGATCACGTCGAACATGCCGGTTGTTGTCATGGCATCCCCCTGTTTCAGTTAACCTGCGCCGCCGCGATGGCGGGCGCGGACGCGGAGCGCACGGCGCCCCCGGATTGGAACACGCTGGCCGCCAGCCAGGCGGCGGCGAGAAAGATCACGGCTTCGGCGCAGAACACGGCGGCATAGGCCAGATCGGGTGCCCCCAGCACCGCGCGGGCCACGTCGCTCGCCCCGGTGCCGAACAATCCGCCCAGCCCGAACGCCAGGGCCTGCGCCGCGCCCCACAGGCCCATGCGAACGCCCTCACGGCTTTCACGCCCTTGCCCGGCAAGACCCATCATTGCGCCAATGGCCGACACGGCGAACGCACCATTGGCCGCGCCCAAGACAAACACGGCAGGCTGCAGCGGAAATCCCGGCCCGGCCAGTCCACCCGCAGCCAGCACCAGCAACGCCAGCGCCGAAGCAGCGCAGCCGCCCATGGTCCATGCCCGCATCGCCTTGGCGCGGAACTCACCGGCCAGACTGCCGCCGAATGCCACCAGCAACATGCCAGCCAGCACGCCGCCGTGCTGCAAGCCGGTCAGCCGCGTCGATTCGCCCGGCGCAAGCCCGAACACCGCGCCCGCGAACGGTTCCAGCACCAGTTCTTGCGCGCTGTAGCCGAGCATAGAAACGAAGACGAAAATAGCGAAGCGGCGGGCCTGAGCCTCGCGCCAGACTTCGCCCAGCGCGGTCATGAAACGCGGCTGCGGCGCAGCCGGTGCCGTGGCGGCGGCCAAGGCTGCGGTGCCTTCCATGCCCCACACCGCCAGCAGCGTCATCAGCAACGCGGCGATGGCGACCACGGTGGCGACGGCCATCAGGCGCTCGGGCGAAAACGGTTGCAGCAACTTGCCGCCGATGGTGGCGGTGATGGCGATGCCCGCGATCATCATCAGCCAGACGATGGTGGCCGCCGGGGCGCGGCGCGCGGGTGCCACGCGCTTGGCCAAAAGCACAAGCAGCGAGGTGCCGGATGCGCCGACGCCGATGCCCACGGCCAGAAACGCCAGCAGCGCCAGTGCAATTCCGGCAGCCAGGTGCGTGGCCATCAGCACCGTTGCACCCGCTGCCCCGATGCCACCCGCGGTCAGCAGCGCCATGCCGCCAATAATCCACGGTGTGCGCCGCCCGCCGGTGTCTGACCCATAGCCCAGCCGGGGCCGCAGCACCTGTGCGATGTAGTGCAGCGCCACCAGACTCCCCGGCACGATGGCGGGCAACGCCAGTTCCACCACCATCACCCGGTTCAGTGTGGACGTGGTCAGCACCACAATCGCCCCCAGCGCCGCCTGCACACAGCCAAGGCGGGCAATGCCAAGCCAGGTCAGCGGGGCAGGGGCGGTGGTCATGACGCGGTGGGCATCCCGGCCTGCATGGCGAACGCGCTGATCAGCATGCCCAGCACATACAGCGTGATGCCGGTGCCGTTGTACCAGGGTGCCAGTTCGCGCGGCCGCTTCAGCAACCGGGCCATCAGGAAGAACTGCACCACCAGCAGCATGCCGATGCCCGCCGCGTGCCACGGGAAGCCCCACACCGCCAGTAACGCAATCACCACCGCCTGCGGCACCGCCATGGAGATACAGGCGAACTTGCCTGCGCGCTCCACGCCCAGCAGCACCGGCAGCGAGTTGATGCCCATCCGCGTGTCGCCCTCAACCGACTTGAAGTCGTTGAGCGTCATGATGCCGTGCGCACCGGTGGCGTAGAGCAGTGCCAGCACGATGTTGTGCCAGTCCGGCTGCGCGCCGGCCATGATGGCGGCGGCGGTGAACCATGGCAGGCCCTCGTAGCACAGTGCGCAGGCAGCATTGCCCCACCAGCCATTCTGCTTCAGCCGCAGCGGCGGCGCGCTGTAAGCCCAGGCCAGCGCCAGCCCGAACACCGCCGCCCAGAACGCCCAGATGCCCAGCAGGGCCGCGAGCAGCAGCGACATGCCGGTCCATGCGATGGCGACGTACAGGCCGGTGCGCCCCGGCAGACGGCCCGACGGGATGGGCCGGTTCGGCTCGTTGATGGCATCGACATGCCGGTCGAACCAATCGTTCACCGCCTGGCTGGTGGCGCACACCAACGGCCCGGACAGCAACACGCCACCGATGATCAGCCACCAATGCCCCGAAGCCGATGCGCCGGACGACACCGCGCCGCAGGCAAACGCCCACATTGGCGGGAACCACGTGATCGGCTTGAGCAATTCCAGCACCGCGCGCGGCGACGGCGCGGCATTGGCTGCCGGGGTCGGGAGCGCGTCAGTTCTTGTCATCGGCCGTCAGATCTCCCAACCCGTAGCGGCGCAGCTTGACGTAGAAACTCTGGCGGCTCAGGCCGAGCATCTCGGCGGCCGAAGCGCGATTGTCCTCGGTCAGCTCAAGTGCCGCCTCAATGCACAGTTTTTCGATGACATCGGTGGCTTCGCGCACGAGGTCCTTCATGCTGACCCGCCCGATCAGCTCGCTGAGCTGTTCGACGGAGCGCGGCAGTTCCCGCCCGGCGCGGGTTTCCACCCGCAGCCTCGGGCCGATATTGCGGATGGCGAAGCCGAAATTGGGGTGCCCGCCATTGGCCACCGAGACGGCCGAGACTTCCACATCGGCCGACACGCCGAATTCGCCGCGCAGGGAGGTGGCGAAAAACCGCACCGTGCCGCGCTGGCGCAGATTGGCGATCAGCACGTTGAGGTCCACGCTTGACTGCCCCAGCCAGCGATCCAGCGGCTCGCCAACAGCCTGCTCCTCGGAGCCAAGCTGGGCCATCTCGAGAAACGAGCCGTTGGCAGTGATGATCGCGCCATCATGGTCGGTCACCACGAAGCCGTCCGGCGCGTGCTCCACGGCGCGGAGCAGCTTTGTCTTGGTTTCTGCCAACGGGGCCACAGCCTGACCGGGCTGGCCAGACGGCATGATGCGGACAAGGAAATATCCAGCGTTCTCCTGCCGGAACAGCGAGGCAGACACGATGACTTCCACCCCCGTCTCGGCCAGCCGCACCAGCACGTCCTCACCACGTCCACTGGCGCGGACCGATGTCAGCAGCAATTGCACCGAATTTATGCCGTCAGCCTGAAACACGTCGGCAAGGCCCAGGCCCTGCACCGAGTCGTCCTTGGCATTCAGCAGCGTTCGGGCCGCCGGATTGGCCTCCACGACCCGTTGACGCGCCGTGTCCAGCACCAGCACGGCCTCGGACGACATCTGAAACAGCAGCCGGTAGCGCATTTCCACATCGCGCAGGCGCGAATAGTCGCGCTCCATCGACTGTTGCGCGTTCATCAGGCGCTGCTGCAGGGCGGACATGGGCCGCAGATCGCGGCCGAATAGCACAAACGGGCCGCCGGCGCGGCTCTGCACGGCGCAGTACAGGACCGGAACCGAGTCGCCGTTGGCCGACATGTGATTGAGATGGCGCCATTTCGAGCGGGCTTCGGACCGGACCTCGTCCAGCAGGCCCAGCACCTTGCTGCGGCTGTCTTCCACCACGGTCGCTGCCAGTGGACGGCCGGGCCAATTGGCGCTGTCTTCGAGTTCGCTTGCGAGTTCGTCGTTGTTGAAAGCGATGTCCAGAATCACACCCGCGTCATTCACGACGAGCGACACATCTGCCGCCGCCGCGACCAGCGTTGCCGCTGACCCGGTATCCAGTGCGCCCAACGAAGTATGCGGGAATCGAAACGCTTTCACGGAATAGGCGATCCTCACAGGCCACGACGACTACCCCCGCTTACGCCCATGATGGCCACGACTGTCAACCACCTAACGGTTGCGCGGCCATTGCCATCTGATCGTCAATCAACCGCGACGTCACAAAAATCGGACAGCCCAGATCACTGCTGCCCGGTCTTGAGCGTCAGCAACGTATGCGCCTGCGCCACGGCCTGCCGGCCGTCAATCGCCGTTGCATCCGCACCGACTGCGGCCGCCAACTCCGGATGCTCGGCGAAAGCGGGTCCGCCGACCATCACACCGACATGTGGATTGCAGGTGGAACGCCGCACCAGCCGGATGCAACTGCCCACCTGATCGAGTCTGTCGCCCGTGGCGACGGAAAAGCCAACCAATGCAAAGGACTGCCCGCGCACCAGACTCGCCAGATCGGCGTTGGAGGCGACCGCGCCGCTCCACACGCCCCAGCCGGCGCGGCGGAAGAAATCCACCACCATGCTCAGCCCGAACGTGTGCTGTTCACCCGGCAAGGGCACAAGCAGCGCCCGGGGGCCGGCGGCAACCAGATCGGCATTGCCATGAAACGCCGGGCCAAGCTCTCGCGTGACCTGCTGCAGGCGCCACAGCCCCACGGTGACTTCGGTGAAGTCGCACTTGTCCTCGGTCCACAAATCACCGAGCCGCCGGGCCGCCGGGGCCAGCAGGTCCAGATACACGTCCTCCAGCGGCGCGCCGCGGAAGCGCAGTTCATCGACGTATTCGGCGACCGCAGGCAGTTCCTGCGCCAGCACCAGATCGACAAGCTCGCCCACATGCCGCGCCCCGACGATCCCCGGTTTGGGGACAACGGGCAGCAACGACGGGGCCACCCGCTGCGCCAGCAGCAGCCGAGGGATCACTTCCGTCTCGACCGCGCGCTTGAGCAGCAACTCCCGCTGCGTTTCAGCGGCCGCCCCCTGGCGCGACGACGACGGGCCAGAAAACCGGGTGCGGGCTGCTGCGACCGCTTCGGCTTCCGTCCAGCATTCACGTGTGACGAGTTGCTGCCTCACGACGACCATCGGATGTTTCCCCCCATAGTGAATTCGTTAACGCCGCCGAGTGTCAAGATGGATTTACGTACCGACGCATTGACAGCCCCCTCAACAAAGCTCTAGCCTCCACTTATGCGATCGGCCCGGAGTCCAAGGCGGGGAAGATCACCAAACAAATCAGTGGACTACGGGTCGCATAGGCAAGTCGAATCAGGTCGAGACCGGAAAGGCTATGTCGCCTTTCGGGATAGCGCACCTTCGGGCGAAGGCGTTGTCAAGCCATGTTTACAATTGGCCTTTTTACGCGCATGTTGGGATCATTGGACGGCTGCCCCTGGGGCGCGGCGTCCGGGCGCAACATCCCACTACCGCGCAGTGTGCGGGGCCCTGGCCTTTACACGCCGGAAGAACGCCGCCGCCGTGACACCTCACCATGGACCATGGTGCAGGGCGTCCTGGCGCCGGTGCAGTTTCTGGTCTTCCTGATCAGCCTGGGTCTGGTGCTGCGGTTCCTGCTGACCGGCGACGGTGAGCAGGCGGCGACGATCTCGATCATCGTCAAGACCATCGTCCTCTATACTATTATGATCACCGGCGCGATCTGGGAGCGCGAGGTGTTCGGCCAGTACCTGTTCGCCCCGGCCTTCTACTGGGAGGACATGGTCAGCATGGTGGTGCTGGCGCTGCACGGCACCTACGTGTTCGCGCTGCTGACAGGCTTCCTTGACACCCACCAGCAGATGGTTTTGGCCTTGGCCGCCTACGCCACCTACGTGGTGAACGCCACGCAGTTTGTGCTGAAGCTGCGCGCGGCCCGGATGGAAGAGCGTGGCTGGCAGGGCGGCGTGTCCGGCGCGGTCGGGGCCTCCCGGTGAGCGGTGTTGCAACGGCCAATGTTCCTCCGACCGCACAGGGTTGCGGCGATGCACCAGTGCTGCGTGAGCGCGGCCAGCGCGAAGTATTCTGCGGCCTGACCGGCATCATCTGGCTGCACCGCAAGATTCAGGACGCGTTTTTCCTCGTCGTCGGCTCCCGCACCTGCGCGCATCTGATCCAGTCGGCGGCCGGCGTGATGATCTTCGCCGAGCCGCGCTTCGCCACCGCGATCATCGACGAGCGGGATCTGGCCGGCTTGGCCGACTGCAACGCCGAACTTGACCGTGTGGTGGCGCGCCTGCTGGAGCGCAGGCCGGACATCCGCATGCTGTTTCTGGTGGGCTCCTGCCCGTCCGAAGTGATCAAGCTCGATCTGTCCCGCGCCGCCGAGCGGCTGTCGGCCAGTTTCATGCCCAAGGTCCGTGTGCTGAACTACTCTGGCAGCGGCATCGAGACCACGTTCACCCAGGGTGAGGACGCCTGCTTGGCGGCGCTGGTTCCGATTCTGCCGGTGGAATCGGCTTCCGCGAAGCAATCATTGCTTGTGGTTGGCGCGCTGGCCGAAGTGGTGGAAGACCAGTTCCGCCGCCTGTTCACGGCGATCGGCATCGACGACGTCCGCTTCCTGCCGCCGCGCAGTGCGATGCAGTTGCCTGCCATTGGCCCGGCCACCCGCTATCTGCTGGCGCAGCCGTTTCTGGCCGATACTGCCCGCGCGCTGGAAGCGCGTGGCGCAACCCGGCTGGCGGCCCCGTTCCCGCTGGGAGTCGAAGGCACGACGGCGTGGCTCCACGCAGCGGCGCAGGCCTTCGGGATCAGCGACTCCAGGTTTCACACCGCTGTCGCCCCGGAGCAGGAGCGGGCGCGCGGCGCACTGGCGCGGCACCGCGAGCAACTGGCCGGGCGGCGCATCTTCTTTTTCCCCGACAGCCAGTTGGAAATTCCGCTGGCGCGCTTCGTGTCCCGCGAACTGGGCATGGAACTGGTCGAAGTTGGCACGCCCTATCTGCACCGCCCGCATCTGGCCGAGGAACTGGCCATGCTGCCCGCCGGCACGATGCTGAGCGAAGGCCAGGATGTGGAGCGGCAACTGGACCGTTGCCTTGCTGCAGCGCCTGATATGACCGTGTGTGGCCTTGGCCTCGCGAATCCGCTGGAAGCCAAGGGTCTGACCACGAAGTGGTCCATCGAACTGCTGTTCACCCCGGTGCAGGGTTTCAACCAGGCCGCTGATCTGGCCGAGTTGTTCGCCCGCCCGCTGGTGCGCCGTGCGCGGCTGATGGTGTAGCCGATGCAACTCACGCTCTGGACCTACGAAGGTCCGCCCCATGTCGGCGCAATGCGGGTCGCCACCGCGATGCGGGGTGTGCATTACGTGCTGCACGCGCCGCAGGGTGACACCTACGCCGACCTGCTGTTCACGATGATCGAGCGGCTGCCGCAGCGCCCGCCGGTGACCTACACCACGTTTCAGGCGCGCGACCTTGGCGGCGACACCGCCGAACTGTTCAAGAACGCGGCGCGCGATGCGTATGACCGTTTTAAGCCGCAGGCGATGATGGTCGGCGCGTCCTGCACCGCCGAGTTGATTCAGGACGATCCGGGTGGCTTGGCCCGCGCACTGGATTTGCCGGTGCCGGTGGTGGCGCTAGAACTGCCCGCCTACCAGAAAAAGGAAAACTGGGGCGCGGCGGAGACCTTTTACCAGATGGTTCGTGCGCTGGCGGGCGCCGCGCCGCGTGAGCGCGCCGCTGGCGCGCAGCCGAGCTGCAATCTGCTCGGCCCGACAGCGCTGGGCTTCCGCCACCGCGACGATGTGACGGAAATTACCGCTCTGCTCGGCAAGCTCGGCATTCGCGTCAATGTTACCGCACCGCTCGGTGCGAGCCCCGCTGATCTTGCGCGGTTGGGCGACGCCGATTTCAACGTGGTGTTGTATCCGGAAATCGCCTCGCAGGCCGCCAACTGGCTGCAGCGCAATTTCAACCAGCCTTACACACGCACGGTGCCGATCGGCGTCGGGGCCACGCGCGACTTTATCGTTGAGGTCTCGCGGCTCGCCGGGGTGGATGCCACCGATCTGCTGGCCGCAGAAGATTCGCGGCTCACCTGGTATTCCCGCTCGGTCGACTCGACGTACCTGACCGGCAAGCGCGTGTTCGTGTTTGGCGATGCAACGCACGCCATCGCGGCTGCCCGGGTTGCCGCCCAGGAACTCGGCTTTACCGTGGTCGGGCTTGGCACCTACAGCCGTGAATTCGCCCGCGACGTGCGCGAGGCGGCCAAGGCCTACGGCGTCGAGGCGCTGATTGCCGACGACTATCTGGACGTCGAGGCCAAGATTGCCGAGGCACATCCGGAACTGGTGCTGGGCACACAGATGGAGCGGCACATCGCCAAGCGCCTCGGTGTGCCGTGCGCGGTGATTTCTGCGCCGGTGCATGTGCAGGATTTCCCGGCGCGCTACTCGCCGCAGATGGGGTTCGAGGGTGCGAACGTGTTGTTCGACACCTGGGTTCATCCGCTGATGATGGGGCTTGAGGAGCATCTGTTGGGGATGTTCCGTGAAGACTTCGAATTTCACGCCGATGCGGCGCCGTCGCATTTGGGCACCGGTGCCAAACCGGTGGCCGAACCTGCGGCTGCCGTGGTGCCCGCTGCTGTGCCCGTTGCGGTTCAGGCACCCGTGGAGGTGCAGGGACCGGTGGTGTGGTCGCCGGACGGCCAGAAAGAACTTGGCAAAATTCCATTTTTCGTGCGCGGCAAGGCCCGCCGCAACACGGAGAAATTCGCAGCGGAGCGCGGCCTGACGACGATCACGGTGGAGACGCTGTACGATGCTAAAGCGCATTTCGGACGCTAGCGTCACGCCCGTTCGCGTGGTTGTGGTGACGATGGACAGCCATCTGTCCAACGCTGCCATGCGCGCCGAAGCATCCCTGCGCTCGGAGATCCCGGGTCTGCAACTGGTGATGCACTCGGCGGACGAATGGGGGTCCGACCCCGCCGCGCTGAAGGATTGCCTGACCGACATCGCAAGTGGCGACATCATCATCGCCACGATGCTGTTTCTGGAAGATCATATTCGCGCCGTGGTGCCCGCGCTGACGGCGCGGCGCGACGAGTGCGACGCGATGCTGTGCTGCATGTCGGCGGGCGAAGTGACCAAGCTGACCAAGCTTGGCAAGTTCGACATGTCGCAGGAGGCAACCGGGGCGTTGGCGCTGCTGAAAAAACTGCGCGGCGGCAAGAAGGCCAATGGTGCGCCGTCCAGCGGACAGGCGCAGATGAAGATGCTGCGGCAGCTGCCCAAGCTGATGCGTTTTATTCCGGGAACGGCGCAGGACGTTCGCATCTATTTCCTCGCTTTGCAGTATTGGCTCGCCGGGTCGGAAGAAAATCTGCGCAATCTGGTACGGATGCTGGTTGGCCGGTACGCGGATGGTTCACGCCGGGCGTTGCAGGGCAAGGTAACGGCGGCAGCGCCGGTGGAATACCCCGATGTAGGGCTATACCATCCGCGCCTGGCGGATCGAGTGACCGAACGTGCTGACCGTCTGCCGGTTGGCGGCGCTGCCGGCACAGTCGGCATTCTGCTGTTGCGGTCTTATGTTCTGGCCGGCAATGCGGCGCATTATGATGGCGTGATCAAGGCATTCGAGGCGCGTGGCCTGCGGGTGATTCCCGCCTTCGCCAGCGGACTCGATCAGCGCCCGGCGGTTGAGCAGTACTTCATGCGCAACGGCGCACCATGCGTCGATGCAGTGGTGTCGCTGACCGGATTTTCGCTGGTCGGTGGCCCCGCCTACAACGACAGCCACGCCGCCGAGGAACTGCTGGCCGGGCTGGACGTGCCGTATATCTCGGCGCATCCGGTGGAATTTCAGACCCTGCGCCAATGGCAGGGCGACTCGCGCGGCCTGACGCCGGTGGAAGCGACCATGATGGTCGCTATTCCCGAACTCGACGGTGGCATTCTGCCGATGACCTTCGGTGGCCGCTGTGGCGCCAGCGACAGCGAAACCCGCTGTGAAGGCTGCGATGGCCGCACTTGCTCGCGTGACATGGTCAGCCACACGGAACGCGCGACAACGCTCGCCGCACGCGTCGGCAAGCTTGTGGCACTGCGGCGCACGGCGCGGGCCGAGCGCAAGCTTGCCATTGTGCTGTTCAATTTTCCGCCGAACGCAGGTGCCATCGGCACGGCGGCCTATCTCTCGGTGTTCGAGTCGCTGCACCGCACGCTGATTGCGCTGAAGGATGCTGGCTACAAGGTCGAAGTACCAGCCAGCGTTGATGCATTGCGCAAGGGTCTGATCGAGGGCAACGCCGCACGCTACGGCAGCGATGCCAACGTGGCGGCGCGGATTTCGGCTGATGAGCACGTGCGCAAGCAGAACTGGCTGCCGGAAATCGAGCGCACATGGGGCGCGGCACCGGGGCGGCAGCAAAGCGACGGCGGCGGCATTTTCGTGCTGGGTGGGCATTTCGGCAACGTGTTCGTGGGCCTGCAGCCGGCCTTCGGCTACGAAGGCGACCCGATGCGGCTGCTGTTCGAGCACGGCTTTGCGCCCACCCATGCGTTCGCGGCGTTCTACCGCTGGATCCGGGAAGATTTCGGCGCGCACGCGGTGTTGCATTACGGCACGCATGGCGCGCTGGAGTTCATGCCGGGCAAGCAGGCGGGGTTGTCGGCGGCGTGCTGGCCGGATCGGTTGATTGCCGATCTGCCGAATTTCAACTTCTACGCGTCCAACAATCCCTCGGAAGGCATGCTGGCCAAGCGCCGCGCCGGGGCGACGCTGATCAGCTATCTGACCCCGCCGGTATCGCATGCCGGGCTGTATCGCGGCTTGCTGGACTTGAAGGCATCGCTGGATCGCTGGCGGATGCTGGAGCCGGATGCCGATGCCGACCAGCGCGGCAGCTTGGCCAGCCTGATCCAGGGCCAGGCGGCGGCGGTGGATTTGGCCAAGGCTGAGCCTGCGTGGCTCGACAGCGCAATGGCCGAAATTCTCAAGCTGAATGCGGCACTGCTTGAACTTGAATACACTCTGATCCCGCAGGGCTTGCACATCATCGGCGTGCCGCCGAATGAGGCGGAACGAGCGTCGATGCTGGATGCGGCCGGGGTGCACGACCCCGTGCGGCGCGCCGAACTTGATGCGCTGATGGCCGAAGATCATGAATTGCCGGGGCTGATCCACGCGCTGGATGGCGGATTCGTCCGCCCGGCACCAGGGGGTGACTTGCTGCGCACCACCGAAGTGTTGCCCACTGGGCGCAACCTGCATGGCTTCGATCCGTTCCGTCTACCGAGTGCCTTCGCGGTGCAGGATGGGGCACGCCAGGCTGAGCGCTTGCTTGCCCGCCACACACAGGACGGCAACGCGCTGCCGGAGACAGTGGCGATGGTGTTGTGGGGCACCGATAATTTGAAAACCGAGGGCGGGCCCATCGCGCAAGCGCTGTGGCTGATGGGTGCCGCACCGCGCAGCGACAGTTACGGGCGGCTGTGCGGCGCCAAACTGGTGCCGCTGGCCGAACTTGGCCGCCCGCGCGTGGATGTGGTGATTACCCTGTCGGGCATCTTCCGTGATTTGCTGCCGTTGCAGACCAAGCTTTTGGCTGAAGCGGCGCTGTTGGCGGCATCGGCGGATGAACCGGAAGAGCAGAATTTCATCCGCAAGCACGCGCTGGCATTTCAGGCGGCCAACGGCGGCAGCATTGAGCGCGCAGCCCTGCGCGTGTTCGGCAACGCCGACGGTGCTTACGGTGCCAACGTGAACCAGATGGTGGGCGCAGGCGTCTGGGAGAACGAGGACGAACTCGCCGATGCGTTTGTCAGCCGGAAGGGCTTCGCGTACGGCGTTGACGGATCGCAGCAGCGGCAGGACGCTGTCCTGGGCCATGTGCTGGCGAGTGTCGAGATCACCTATCAGAATCTCGACTCGGTGGAACTGGGTGTGACCACGGTCGATCACTATTTCGACACGCTGGGCGGCATCAGCCGTGCGGTGCGGCGCGCGCGCGGCGGCAACGCTGCCAGCGTGTATATCGGCGATCAGACACGCGGCGATGGTACGGTGCGCACGCTGGGCGAACAGGTTTCGCTGGAAACCCGCACGCGGGCGCTGAACCCGAAGTGGTATGAAGCGCTGCTGAAGCACGGCTATGAAGGTGTGCGCGAAATCGACGTGCATGTCACCAACACGCTGGGCTGGTCGGCAACCACAGGCGAAGTTTCTCCGTGGGTGTATCAGCAGCTTGCAGAAACCTACGTGCTGGACGACGATATGCGCGAGCGCATCGCGGCACTGAATCCGAAGGCGTCGGCGAAGATCGCGAACCGGCTGATTGAGGCGCACGAACGGCGCTACTGGTCGCCTGATGCGGCCACTCTGGATGCGTTGCGGCGGGCTGGTGAGGCCCTTGAGGACCGGCTCGAAGGTATTGGTGTGGAGATGGCCGCATGAACGTCGTAATTGATCGCCGCAAACTGGCGCAGTCCTGTGGTGATGCCAAGAAAGGTGACGGCGAGGGCAGCTTGCAGGTGAAGCTCGATCCGGCCGTGAAGCTCGGCACCGCGAAGGTGTTTGCGGTATACGGCAAGGGCGGCATCGGCAAGAGCACCACGTCGTCGAACCTGTCTGTGGCGTTCAGCAAGCTCGGCAAGCGGGTGTTGCAGATTGGCTGCGACCCGAAGCACGATTCCACCTTCACGCTCACCAAGCAGATGCTGCCCACGGTGATCGACGTGCTGGAAAGCGTGGATTTCCATGCCGAGGAATTGCGTGTCGAGGACTTCGTCTTCCAGGGCTACAACGGCGTGATGTGCGTGGAGGCCGGCGGACCGCCGGCGGGCACGGGCTGCGGCGGTTATGTGGTCGGCCAGACGGTGAAGCTGTTGAAGGAGCATCATCTGCTGGAAGACACCGACGTGGTGATCTTCGATGTGCTGGGCGATGTGGTGTGCGGCGGCTTTGCCGCCCCGTTGCAGCATGCCGACCGCGCGGTGATCGTGGCTGCGAACGATTTCGACTCGATCTTCGCGATGAACCGCATTGTGGCCGCCATCGGTGCGAAGGCGAAGAACTACGGCGTGCGCGTCGGCGGCGTGGTGGCAAACCGCAGTGCTGCGACCGACCAGATCGACCGCTACAACGAACACGCCGGGCTGAAGACGCTGGCGCATTTCCCCGATCTGGACGCCATCCGCCGCAGCCGCCTGAAGAAATCCACGTTGTTCGAGATGGACAGCACACCCGAACTCGAAGCGGTGAAGACGGAATATATGCGGCTTGCAGCGCAGCTGTGGGCCGGTGTCACGCCGCTGGACGCGCACGCGCTGAAGGACCGCGATATCTTCGATCTGCTGGGGTACGACTGATGCAGTCCGCCACCTACATCGCCCGGCGCGGGCAGCTTGAAACCTACTTCGACCGCACGGCGGTCAAGGCCTGGGAACGGCTGACCTCTGATGCGCCGGTCAGCGGGATTCGCGCCACCGTGCGTGCCGGCCGGGACCGTATGCGCGCCACGCTGCTGGGTTGGTTGCCGGATGACCTGCATGGCCGCCGCCTGCTGGATGCCGGGTGCGGCACCGGGGCGCTGGCCGTTGAAGCCGCGCGGCGCGGGGCCGAGGTGGTGGCCATCGACCTGTCGGCCACACTGGTGGATCTGGCACGCCAGCGGATGCCGGGCGGTCTGGCCGGGTCGGTCGAGTTTCGTGTTGGCGACATGACCGATGAGAGCCTTGGTGTGTTCGACCATGTGGTGGGCATGGACTCACTGATCCACTATCGCGACGCCGACATGGCGCGTGCGGTGGCAGCGCTTGCGGGGCGGAGCACCGGCTCGGTGCTGTTCACGTTCGCGCCACGCACCCCGTTGCTGTCCGTGATGCACGCAGTGGGCAAAGTGTTCCCGCGCGGTGATCGCGCGCCGGCCATTGAGCCAGTGTCTCCCACGAATATTTCGCGCCGTCTGGCTGCCGAAGCCGGGCTGGCTGGCTGGAAACAGATGCGCACCGAGCGCATCGCCAGTGGATTCTATACGTCCCAGGCCCTGGAACTGGTGCGCGCATGAGCAATGCCGTGCATCGCCTGCGCCGCCTGAATCTTGCCATGGCGCGCAAGTGGAACGTGCTCGGCCCGGGCCTGCTGCCGTTTGCCGATGCGGACAGCCGGGAATTGTTCAGCCTGCGTCTGCTGCGCCTGTCGCTGTTTCAGGTGACCGTTGGCATGGCCGTGGTGCTGCTGATCGGCACGCTGAACCGCGTGATGATTGTCGAACTCGGTGTGCCGGCATGGCTTGTCGCCGGAATGGTCTCGCTGCCGCTGGTGTTCGCGCCACTGCGCGCGGTTGTCGGCTTCCGGTCGGACACGCATCGCTCGGTGCTGGGCTGGCGGCGGGTGCCGTATCTGTGGTTCGGCACACTGCTGCAATTCGGCGGATTGGCAATCATGCCGTTTGCGCTGATCATCCTGTCGGGCGACACCACGGGTCCGCTGGTGGTGGGGCAGGTCGCTGCGGCTCTGGCATTTCTGCTGGTCGGGGCCGGTCTGCACACCACACAAACCGTCGGGCTTGCTCTGGCGACAGACATCACGCCGCCGCGTGCCCACCCGCAGGTTGTGGCGCTGCTGTGTGTGATGTTGATGCTGGGCATGATGGTCAGTGCACTGGTGTTCGGCGCGGTGCTGGCCCAGTTCAGTGAAATGCGGCTGATCCAGGTGGTGCAGGCTTCGGCCGTGATCACCATCGTGCTGAACGGCATTGCGCTGTGGAAGCAGGAGGCGCGCAACCCTGCGCTTACGTCGCCGGACCGTGCGCGGCCCAGGTTTGCCGACGCGTGGCGGGCGTACGATGAGGGCAGCCTCGCACTGCGCCGGTTGATTGCGTTGGGCTTGGGCACGGCAGCGTTCAGCATGCAGGACATCCTGCTCGAGCCCTATGGCGGGCAGGTGCTGCACCTGGCGGTGGGGTCCACCACCGCATTCACGGCGCTGCTCGCGCTTGGCGGGCTGTGCGGGTTCGGTCTGGCCGCCAAGCTGCTTGGCGGCGGGATGGACCCGTATCGTCTGGCCGCTGCTGGTGCCATGGCGGGTGTGCTGGCGTTCTGCGCTGTCATTTTTGCCGCGCCACTGCAATCCACCGCAGCATTCGGGACCGGCGTTGCCATGATCGGCTTTGGTGCCGGTCTGTTCGCCCACTCCACGCTCACCGCCGCGATGGGCATGGCCCAACCGGGGCAGGTTGGGCTGACGCTGGGCATCTGGGGTGCCGTGCAAGCCTCTGCCGCCGGGTGTGCGGTGGCCGCCGGTGGCCTCATTCGCGATGGTGTCGGCGCGTTGTCCGCTCGCGGGTTGTTCGGCGAGGCGCTCAACGGCCCGGCCACAGGCTACGCGACCGTCTATTGCATCGAAATTCTGCTGTTGTTCGCAACGCTGGCCGCTGTCGGCCCATTGGTTCGCCGCCCGTCCGCGTCCGCTTCGCATCGGGGCTCGCCGATGCCGCTTGCCCACGCTTCCCGTTAGCCCGAGACTGTCGAGGTCCACGATGAATACCGGAGCCATTTCCAGCTACTTCGACGTCGCTCAGGTGACGCTCTACGTGTTCTGGTTTTTCTTTGCCGGTCTGATCATTTACCTGCGCAAGGAAGACCAGCGCGAGGGCTACCCTCTGGTGTTCGACAGGGTCACCGCGCAAAGCCCGGATGATTTCCCGTCGATGCCGAGCCCGAAGGAATTCCGCATGGTGAACGGCGAAGTTCGCTATGCGCCGCGCCCCGAACCGCGGGAGACGATTGCAGCGGTGCAGGGGTCGTATCCCGGCTCGCCCTATGAGCCGACCGGCAACCCGATGATCGATGGCATCGGCCCGGCCGCCTGGGCCAACCGCTCCGATGAGCCGGACTGCGCCTTTGATGATCAATTGCCGAAGATTGTGCCGCTGCGCGCGGCGGCCGATTTCTATCTGGCCACCGAGGACGTCGATCCGCGTGGCTTCACCGTGGTCGGCGCCGACGGTGTGGAGGCCGGAACCATCGTTGATGCCTGGGTTGATCGCTCGGAAGTGATCCTGCGCTATCTGGAAATCGAACGCTCTGGCGCGGGCGGCAGCGGGCGCGTGTTGTTGCCAATCGGGTTCGTTGATACGCGGGCCAAGACGCGGCAAGTTCGCGTGTCGGCCATTCTCGGCAGCCAGTTTGCCGATGTGCCGGTGCTGCGCCGTCCGGATTGTGTGTCGCTGCGCGAGGAAGATCGCATTGCCGGGTATTATGCCGGCGGCACGCTGTATGCGACGCCAGAGCGGATGGAGCCGTTCCTGTGAGCGACCTGAGCCAGCCGGCGGCGGGCTTGCCGGACCACCTGCCGCAGGGTGAGCGGTTGCTGTGGCAGGGGCGGCCGGACTGGCGGTTGCTGGCGCGCGATGTGATGCATGTGCGCAAGGTTGCCGTGTATTTCGCTGCACTTCTGGCGTGGTATGTTGCCTCGTCGCTGCAGGATGGCCGCAATACGCTCGATGTTGCGGTATCGGCTGTTCAGTTCGGCGCTTTGGCATTGGTGGCGCTTGGATTGCTCGCCGGGTATGCGTGGCTGACCAGCCGGGCCACGATTTACAGCGTAACCTCCCGGCGCGTGGTGTTGCGCTTCGGCATCGCGTTGCCGATGACGGTCAATCTGCCGTTCCGGCAGGTTGAAGCAGCAAATGTCAAGCAGATCCCCGGCGGTGGGGAAATCGCACTTTCCGTCGCCAGCACTGGGAAATTGGGCTATCTTGTGCTGTGGCCGAATGTGCGGCGCTGGCATTTCGCCAAGCCGGAGCCCACCCTGCGTGGGCTGCGCGACGCGGCGAAGGTTGCGCAGGTGCTGTCGCGTGCATTGGCTGCTGATGCCTCCACGCCGGTGGCGGTCATGCCGGAATCGCAAGTGCCGGTTGCGGCGTCACGGAATGGCCGCCGCGCTGCTGCGGCGGCTTGACGAGGAAGGAGCGCGTCATGCCCAGCCCGCAGATGCAGGACGCAACGGTCTTCCAGACCCACGAGCGCTTTCCGCGCCCGGTGCTATTGGGAGCACTGACGCTGGTATTACTGACCATGGCGGCGGCCTTGTATGGCCGCCTCGCTGGTCCGTCGGAAGCGCCGGCCCCGGCTGCGGCCACCGCCCGGCTGGAATTCCGTGTCGCAGACCGGGCCGATGGCGCCGTGCTGGTGCTGGATACCCGTGACGGCCACGCCATCGAGACGGCGACGGGTGAGAACGGATTTCTGCGTGGCATCCTGCGGTCTTTCGCGCGTGAGCGGCGCATGGCCGGTTTGGGCCCCGATGGAGCCTTCAGGTTGACATCCTGGGCTGATGGCCGGCTCACGCTGGACGATCTGTCCACCGGGCATCGCATCGAGCTTGAAGCGTTTGGCTCGGACAATCTGGCAGTGTTCGCCAAACTGCTGACGGGCGAGGGCAGCCACTCATGATCTGGAATGCGCTGTTCGGCGGTGGGACCGTAGAGGTGCGCTGCGACGTTGACATCGAACAAACGCCTGAAAGCTTCCATGCGCACGCGGTGCCGGATGGAATTGATATCCGGCCAGGTGACGTGGTGGTGGTGCATGATGTACCTATCGACGTGGCGTTCGGCGAACGCCTGACCTGCACACGATCTGCGACCGTCTATCGCGCTGGCGCGCTTGGCCGGTTCTGGACACAGTTGACCGCGCTGCTGGAACTCACCGAACTGTATGAAGTCGGCTTTCAGCCGAAGGAGACGCCATGACTGCCACCGCACGGGCCGGCGCGCCCAATGAAACCACCCGGATGGCCCAGCGCGACACGGTGTTGAGCCCGCGCTTCTACACCACCGATTTCGAAGCCATGGGCAAGATTGACGTCGATCCGGTGCGCGCCGAGTGGGACGACCTGATTGAGGACCTGCGCCGCGACACCAACAAGGGCCACTTCATCCGCACCGAGGCGTTCGACGTCGATCTGCAATCGATGCCGGAAGACCTGCGCAAGGAATTTCTGGAATTCCTGGTCAGTTCGGTCACGGCGGAGTTCTCCGGCTGCGTGCTGTATGCCGAGATCAAGAAGCGCATTCCGGCGGGCGATATCCGCGACCTGTTCGCGTTCATGAGCCGTGATGAGGCGCGGCACGCCGGTTTCATCAACGACACGCTGAAGGATTTTGGCGTCGGCGTGGATTTGAGCTTCCTGACCAAGGCAAAGAAATACACCTACTTTCAGCCGAAATTCATCTTCTACGCCACCTACCTGTCGGAAAAGATCGGCTACGCCCGCTACATCACCATCTTCCGGCATTTGCAGCGCAACCCGGACCGGCTGATCCACCCGATCTTTCTGTGGTTCGAACAGTGGTGCAACGACGAGTTCCGCCATGGCGAGGCGTTCGCGCTGCTGATGCGGGCGAACCCGCAGGTGCTGAGCGGGCTGAACAAGCTGTGGATTCGCTTCTTCTTGCTCGCGGTGTTTGCCACGATGTTCGTGCGCGACCATGCCCGCCCCGCGTTCCATCACGCGATGGGGCTGGACCCCACCGACTACGACATGCGCGTGTTCCGTATCACCTCTGAAATCTGCAAGCAGGTGTTCCCGCTGACGCTGGACATTGAAAATCCGGCGTTCCTGAGCGGGCTGAACCGGATGCGCGACATTGCCGAGGCAATGGCCGCCGCCCGTGCCAAAGGCGGAGTGATGGGCAAGCTGAAAGTGTGGGGGCTGACCGCATCGGCCGGGCTGACCTTTGCCCGGCTGTTCCTGTTGCCGGCGAAAACCAATGAATTGCCGGCGCAGATCCGCATGGCACCAGCCTGGTAGCGCGGGGCCGCAACGATGTCCCTGTATGGGTTCCCCGTTCTGTACGCGCTGTTCGTGTGGTGGTTCAGCACGGGACTCATCATCTATCTCGATAATCTGCCGCAGCGGACGTTCCGCTGGAGCATGCTGGGCGGCACGGCGGTGTTCGCCGTCTCGCTCTATCGCCTTTATGCCACCGCCGATGATACCTCGGTGACCGGTGCCTATGGTGCCTTCACCTATGGCGTGCTGGCCTGGGGCTGGCAGGAAATGAGTTTCTTCATGGGCTACGTGACTGGCCCGCGCAAACATGCCTGTGCGCATGGGTGCAGTGGCTGGCGGCATTTCTGGCATGGCGTGGAGACCAGCCTGTACCACGAACTGGCGATTATTGCCTCGGCCGCCGCGATTGTGGCGCTGACCTGGGGCGGGGCCAATCAGGTGGGCACCTGGACGTTCGTTGTACTCTGGGCCATGCGGCAGAGTGCAAAGCTCAACGTGTTCCTGGGCGTGCGCAATCTCAGCGTGGAATTCGTCCCCGCCCATCTGGCCTATCTGAAGAGCTTTCTGACCTGCAAGCCGATGAACCTGCTGTTCCCGGTGTCGATCAGCGTGTCCAGCGTCGTGCTTGTGTTGCTGTTGCAGCGTGCGGGCGCCGCGGTGACGCCATACCAGGCTGCGGGCATGACATTCCTGGCGACGATGCTGTCGCTGGCCATCAT
The DNA here is from genome assembly GCA_903864895.1 of uncultured Rhodospirillales bacterium. GTDB lineage: Bacteria > Pseudomonadota > Alphaproteobacteria > Acetobacterales > Acetobacteraceae > CAIPHQ01. The sequence goes on along the minus strand of CAIPHQ010000171.1, from coordinate 9,168 downwards.
TGAGCACTGGTTCCTGGTGCTGCCGCTGCCGTTCGCGGAGCTGTGGACCTGGGTGCTGAAACTGCGTGGCGCTTCGGCGCCGGTGACGCAGGAGACGGTGGCGGAGGCGCAACCCTGCGCGCACGCCGAGACACGTGTCTACAAGGCGCGCGCCGCGACGGCACACGCCTGAGAGCACTGACGGCCGGCACAGACAGCCGCACGACGGATCGGCGGCAAGGAGATGGGGCGTTTCATGCAGCACGAAGCTTTCTTCCGCAAACAGCTCGACACTCTCCGCCGCGAGGGCAACTACCGGGTGTTCGCCGATCTGCAGCGTCACAACGGCGATTTCCCGCGTGCCACGCATCTGCGTGAGCGGTCACGCACGCCGGTGACGGTATGGTGCTCCAACGACTATCTTGGCATGGGGCAGCATCCGCAGGTGCTGGCCGCGATGCATGAGGCGCTGGACCGCTGCGGCGCCGGCGCTGGTGGCACCCGCAACATTGCCGGTACCAACCACTACCATGTGCTGCTGGAACATGAACTGGCCGATCTGCACGGTGCGGAGTCGGCGCTGCTGTTCACCTCCGGTTATGTGGCGAACTGGGCTTCGCTCAGCACGCTGGCATCGCGCATGCCGGGCTGCGTGGTGCTGTCGGATGCACTGAACCATGCCTCGATGATCGAGGGCATCCGGCACAGCCGGGCCAAGTGCGTCGTGTGGGCGCACAACGATGTGGCTGACCTGGAACGCAAGCTGGCCGCGCTGGACCCCACCGTGCCCAAGCTTGTGGCATTCGAGTCGGTCTATTCGATGGACGGCGACATCGCGCCGATCGCCGAGATTTGCGACGTGGCGGAAAAATACGGCGCCATGACCTATCTGGATGAGGTGCACGCGGTTGGCATGTACGGCCCGCGGGGCGGCGGCGTGGCGGAGCGTGAGGGGCTGTCACACCGGCTGACCGTGATCGAAGGTACACTCGCCAAGGGATTCGGCGTGGTGGGCGGCTACATTGCCGGCTCGGCGGCCATGTGCGATTTCGTGCGCAGCTTCGCCTCCGGCTTCATCTTCACCACCGCACTGCCGCCGGCAGTGGCGGCCGGGGCGTTGGCCAGCGTGCGCCACCTGAAGACCAGCAGCGCCGAGCGTGAGGGCCAGCAGCGTCAGGTGGCCTATCTGCGCCGCAAGCTGGACGAGGCCGGGGTGCCGCACAATCCCAACCCCAGCCATATCGTGCCGGTGATCGTGGGCGACCCGGTGCAGTGCAAGATGATCACCGATCTGCTGGTGGAGCACTACGGGATCTACGTGCAACCGATCAACTACCCGACCGTTCCGAAGGGCACCGAGCGGTTGCGGCTGACTCCCTCGCCGCTGCACAGCGATGCCGATATCGACCATCTGGTGTCGGCGCTGTCGGCGCTGTGGTCGGAGTTGCATCTGCGCCGCGCTGCCTGAACAATATCCCGGCGCCGGGCCTTGCGGATCGCCCGGCGTACCCACATCAGCGTATCAGCCTGCGGGGCGGCCCGCGGCGACATCACTCCGGTCCGGCGGCGAATGCCGGGCCGGATCTTCTGGAGGAGCGGACCTTGAGCAACGAAACGTCCAACACGTCACGCCGCCGCGTTCTGCATGGCGGCCTTGCCATTCTGGCCGCAGGAGCCGCCGCGCGGGCCACGACCGCGGCAGCGCAGGAAAAGCTTGCGCAGAACCTGGTGCAGTATCAGGACACGCCGAAAGACGGCGCAAAATGCAGCGCCTGCGTGAACTTCGAGAAGCCGAACGGCTGCAAGATTGTGGAAGGCAAGATCAGCCCCGAGGGCTGGTGCGTGGCCTTCGCGCCGAACGCCTGACGCAAAAAAGGTCCGGGGTTGCCCCGGACCTTTGCTTTGGCTGGGCCAGCCGGCACCACCCAATCAGGCAGGCGCGGGGTGTTTCCCGCGCCTGTTTTGTTATTGCGGCAGCGGCACCGGATTGGCGGACAGGGTCCGCAGATACGCGATCACGTCGGCACGCTGCTGGGCATTGGCGATGCCAGCGAACGTCATCTTGGTGCCCGGTGCGAAAGCGGCCGGCTTGGTTAGCCAGGCGTTCAGGTCGTCAAACGTCCAGGTGCCTTCCTTGCCCTTCAGCGCAGCAGAATAGGCATAGCCTTCCTTGCCGGCATGCGCGGCACCGACCACGCCATACAGGTTCGGGCCCAGACCAGCCTTGCCACCCTCAACGAAGGTATGGCAGGCGACGCAGCCCAATTTTGCCGTGGCCGCCTGACCAGCCTTGGCGTCGGCCGCAGCCAGCATGGCCGGGAACGGCTTGTCCTCGGCCGGCGGCGCCGCCGGTGCGGCGGCAGGTGCAGGAGCCGCAGCAACAACAGGTGCCGCAGCAGGCGCTGCCGCAGCGGCCTTTGTGGTGCCCGCCGGGGCAGCCGGCAGCGGCTCCGGGTTGGCCGACAGGCTGCGGAGATAGGCGATGATGTCGGCCCGCTTGGCGGCGTCCGGAAGGCCCGCATAGGTCATCTTGGTGCCGGGGGCGTAGGCGGCCGGCTTCTTCAGCCAGTCGTTCAGCTCGGCATAGGTCCAGTTTCCGGCCTTGCCCTTCAGCGCCTCGGAATAGGCAAAGCCCGCCATGTGGCCGTGCGCGCTGCCGACCACGCCATACAGGTTCGGCCCGACGCCCGCTTTACCGCCCTCAGTGAAGCTGTGGCAGGCGGCGCAACCGGCGGCCGCTGCGGCGGCCTGACCCTTCTTGGCATCGGCGCTGGCCAGCAGCACGGCGATCGGCGGGTCTTCGGCGGCGGCTGCCGGAGCAGCGGTGCTGGCAGCGCCCTCGATCTTGATCGCCGGTTTTGCCAGGTGGTGCGGGCTTACCAGCGACTGGCTGATCAGCGTCGCCCCCATGAAGGCAATACCGGAGACCAGCACCGCGGCGATGGCCTTGTTGACCTGCATGCTGTCCACGCGACGCTACTCCTCGATCAAAACCAACGTTGCGAACCGATTCCAGACGCCATCTGCGCCTGACCGATTGTGCGCACTGCATTATGGGAAACCGGGGCATACCGGCAAGCCGCTGTTTTCGCTAATCCCCGTTGCAAGGACCAAATCCCTGCGATGATGTCAAAAAATCGGGGGCCGTGCGGCTGCACGGCCCCCTTGGGGAAGGTCGGGAGGAAGCCGTCCGGGCTACGGTGCTGCGGCTGCAAGCTCCGGGAAGCCCTTGATCATGCTCTGCCCGAACAGGGGCTTGTAGACACCCTGGTGGCAGGTGGCGCAGGCCACTTTCGGCGCGTCGCCTGTCGGGCCCAGCCGGTTGGCCGGGAACACCTTGCCAAGCGGGTTGAGGTAGGTGTTGTTGAGATCCCGCACCATGTGAATGCCATGCCATGCCGTCACACGCTGCGGTGTGCTCTGGCTCCAGTCGCCGAATTCGCGGCTGTTGTGGCAGTAGGTGCAGTTCACACCCAGCGCGGTGGAGAAGTTCATCATCAGCGCGTAGGTCCATTCGGTCTGCTTGATCGACTGCAGATTGCCGGAGGGCAGGGCAGTGGTGGCCTGCACGCGGATAACGGCGTCCTTTTCCAGGAACGGGGTGTACGGGTCGTAAGGCAGCGCCGTCAGACCGGCGGCGGGCGCCACCAGACCCATCCCGGTTTCGGTGGAAGCCATGCCGTGGGCATGGGCCGGGCCGGGGTTGTTGAACCAGATGTTGGACGGCACCGGCTGGCCACGATGGCAGGTGAAGCAGGTCACGCCGGTCTCGGCCACGTGTGGCTTCCAGTCGGCGTTGATGTGCTGGACCATCTGGATCATCCGGCGCGACACCACCTTGGTGTAGAGCGCGTCGGAGGCCATGTTCTTGGTGTCGTGGCAGTAGGCGCAGCCCTGCGTGGGGGCCACCCAGGTGGTGATGGAGGCCATCAGCCGGGTGAACTGGCCCACGCTCAGGCCGCCCAGGATCTGCACGTTCTTGTAGATTGCGCTGGCCTTGGGGCCTGCCGCCGGCAGCGGCGGCAGGGTGGCGGGCAGCTTGCTCGCCTCAGCCAGTGTCGCGATGGTGCGCGGGTTGTAGTTCTCCACCATGCCGGTGCCGCGATAGCCGCGCTGCACCGACTCGATGGGCGGCCGCTCGAAGCTGCCGATGATGACGATGGCCAGCAGGATGGTCGCGACGATCGCGACGATCCCGGAGGAGGTCTTGATACCCCAGTTCATTGTCCTGCCCCCCCCTGCGCCGGATCGGCGATGATGCCGAACACTGGCGGATAGGTTGGCGCCAGGCCGTGCTTGACGCCCCACAGATACCAGTTATCGACCACCGTGCCGGTCAGCAGGATGCCGATGCCGCCGGTCAGCGGGCACAGCACCGCGAACCACCACGCCCAGCGATGGATCGATTCTGCCGTGGCGTTGAAGCCCATCGTCCAGCGCCAGAACAGCGCGCCGCGTTCAAACGCGGTGCCGCGATCGGCAATCTGCTCCAGTTCCCGGTCTGCCCCGAAGCGCCCCGTGGCAAGCACCGTTGCCGCATGCATGGCAAACAGCACGGCCGAGCCATACAGGAACACGATCGAGAGCATGTGGAACGGGTTGTAGAACAGGTTGCCGTAGCGGATGGAGAACGCGGCCGTCCAGTCCAGATGCGGGAAGATGCCGAACGGCACCGCTTCGGACCAGCTGCCCACGATCAGCGGGCGGATGAAGCCCAGCACCAGATACAGCCAGATGGCCGATGCGAAAGCCCACGCCACGTGCGTGCCAAGGCCGAGGGCCACGGCCCGCTTGTACACCCGTGCCCACCACAGCATGATGGAGGCAGTCAGGAAGAAGCCGGCCATCAGCCACCACCCGCCATGGGCGAGCGGCGGAAAGCGCAAGCCATAGGACGGCGCGGGCGGCTCCAGCGCCAGCCAGGGCAACTGCCGGATGAACTGGATCGGGTCCCAGTTCACCGAGGCGAACATGTTCAACCCGATGATCTCGAACGCGATCAGCCCGCAGATGATGGAGGCCATGCCGGTGGCGCCCAGATAGATCGGGCCGACCTGCGAGTCGCCGATCAGTCCGAACAGGTGCACATGCAGCGGCTCGCCAATTCGTTTCCAACTGCCGCGCGGCAGCGGAACACCGGGATAGCCAGGCCCGCGGGCCTGAATCCGGTTAAAGATGTTTTGGTACTCGGCCATGGTGGCTTACTCCCCCCTTGCCTTATTTCCAGATCGGCAGATTCAGCCACCAGCCCCACCATTCGGGCCAGCCGCGCGTCCAGAACGGCCCGCTGATGATGATGCACACCGCACTCCAGAACGCCGCCGACAGCGCCAGGAACAGGCCCAGCCGGTGAACACCAAGGAAGCCGATCGAATAGCCGACGGTGTCACGGAAGAACGTGTTCTCGTGCTCGCCGGTCTTCATCACTTCGCCTTTCGGCGGGTTGGCAGCCGACAGCACAAGGCCGCCGTGCATCGCCAGCGCAAGGCAATTGGTGAAGAAGAACGACACCGCAATCATGTGCGCGGGATTGTAATGGAAGTGCAGATATTGGTAGCCGGTGTTGGACACCCAATCGAGGTGGCTCATGATCCCGTAAGGGAAGCCGTATCCCCATGCGCCCATCAGCAACGGGCGGATCACCACCAGCGAGATATAGGCGAACACCGCCACGCTGTAGGCAAACGGGATATGATAGGTCATGCCCAGCTTGCGGCTGATTTCAGCCTGCCGCAGCGCCCAGGACACGAACGCGCCAATGGCGCAGACCGTAATCACCTGCCACAGCCCGCCTTGCTGCAACGGTGCGAACCCAAGACCATAGCTGATATCGGGCGGCGCGATACTGATGCGCCATACATTCCATGTCGGGCCAAGTGCCGCGCCATACAAGATCAGCGCGGTTCCTAGTACCGTAAAGAACAGCGTCGTCACGCCGAAGAAGCCAACGTAGAACGGTCCGACCCAAAAGTCGAACAGGTCTCCCCCGACCAGGGTGCCTCCACGGACGCGATATTTTTGTTCGAAACTGAGCATCGACATTGTCGATTCCTCCGGTCGAGTAGCTCTATTCGGGCCGCCTCCACGCAACCCCGCCGGTCCCGTTCCGTCCGGCGGCGGGCAAGGCCGGGCGTGGCGCCAAGGCCCCGCCCGCCGCCGTCCGGAACCGCGTCAGCTCTTGGCCGCGGGAAGCGGAGCCATTTGCGACACGCCGTGATGAGGGCCTTCGATCCAGTTGAACCGGTCGGTGCTCAGCACGATGAAGTGAATCAGGATCGCCAGAACGAACAGGAAGATCCCAAGGCCGACCAGCGCGCGGCGCGGGTCGAACAACAGCCAAATGCGCCACATTGTTGCCGCCTCCTAGGTCAGATACGAGGTGACGTGCTGCACGCCGTCGAGGAACGACTGCGTGTAGCCGTTAACGCCCGGGAACCACGGGCGCCACTGCCACACGAGAATGTGGGCAATGATCGCGACGATCGTGAATACGACGAAGCTGCTCACAAACAGGTTGTGAAACTCCCTCGCTTCCGAGTCGGTGAGTCCCGACGTCGTGTTAGAACTTGCAGACATGGAGCAACCTCCGAACAACAGGCCTTGCGGCCGCTACCACGCACGTCCCGCGCGGCTGGGGGTTCCGTGGCGGGGTGCGCCACGGCAGGCTGTCCGCGCGGCGTCGCCGCCGCGTGAACCTCGGTGACCAGGCGGCGCGCGCATCAGGCGGCCTGCCCGGTGGTCATAGCGGCAAGCGATTGCGCAACCCGCGCGGCGCTTACCCGTTGCTCGCGCGCCTGCCTTGCGTCCCGCTCGATGCGGTCGCGCAGGCGTTTGGCGGCGGAAATTCGAACCAGGAACGGCTCGGACTCGACAGCACCGTGCAGCAGGTCGGTGGCGTCATCATCCCAGGGCGGCGCGTTCCATTCACCGGACTTGGCCGGTGTGGCATCGACGCGATCCATGTCAGTGGCCAGCGGCAGGATATGGAACAGCGCATCGAACAGCGCGTTGCAGAATTCCTGCACCACGTAGGTGGCCCCGGCGTAGCCCATGAACGGCGTGCCGGTGGCCCGGCGAATGATGGCGCCGGGAAACGACGCCGGAATATACATGCAGCGCGCACCCTGCTCGGCGGCGTACATCCGCTCATTGTACGACCCGTACAGGATGAACGGCGGCTTTTCCTTCATCATCTTGCGCACGGCCGCGTTGTCCGGCTTGGTACCGGCGGTGCGAGAGACGGCGAAGTTGCAGGGAATGCCCATCTCGTCGTGCAGGAAGTGCTTCAGCCCGCGTGCATAGGTGTCGGTGGCGACCACGGCAAAGCTGGCAGTGGCAAAGAAATCCTGTGTGACACTGCGCCACAAATCCCACAGCGGCTTGATGGTTGTATGCTTCTCACGCTCGATGAACGGCTCCGGGTCCACGCCGGTCAGTTCGCCCAGCGCACGCAGGAAATTGGTGGTGGCGAACAGGCCGATGGGGGCCTGCAAGTATGGCCGGTCAAGTTCCTCGCACAGCCCGCGGCCGAATTCGCGATACATGCACACGTTCACGTCGGCATCCGGCAGCTTGGCGATGTCTTCCACATGGGCGCCGAGCGGGAACACCAGATTGATCTCGCAGCCGATGCCTTCGATCAGGCGGCGGATCTCGGCCAGATCGGACGGCATGTTGAAGGTGCCGTAGATCGGGCCGATGATGTTCACGCGCGGCTTGGTGCCGGGCGCGCGCGCCGCGCGGGGCTTGGGCTTGCTGCGCTTGGCGCCGAACTCGTTCCACAGCCAGAAAATCGCCCGGTCGGCCGCCTGCCACTGGTCTTCGTCAATGGTGCGCGGAATGAAGCGCATCAGGTTGGAGCCTTCCGGCGTCACGCCGCCGCCGATCATCTCGGCGATGCTGCCGGTGACCACCACGGCGGGCATATCCGGATCCTGCGTGGCGGCAGCGCGGCGCATTGCGCCCTCGGTGCCGCTCATCGAAAGCGCTTCTTCAGATAGCCCCGTGACCACCACAGGCAATTCGTGCGGCGGCAGGCCGTCGGTGTAGTGCAGCACGGCGGTGACCGGCAGGTTCTCGCAGCCCACCGGGCCGTCGATCACCACGCGCAGGCCGCGCACGGCGGTGAACGCATACACCGCGCCCCAGTAACCGCCCGCCCGGTCATGATCGAGTACCAGCATGGCGCTATGTCCCCACCGCCGACTCGGCCTTGACCTTGGCCGCGCGCATCTTGCGGAAGCGTTCCTTCGCCTGCGGATGCTCCTGTGGCACGCCCTGCCAGCCATAGCCGGTGGCTTCGCCGGTGCCGACCTTGGTGAAGAAATCCACCATCCGGCCAAACCGCTCACGCCCGCGTGTCTGCGCCGCCACAATTCCCGCCATCGACCCGGCCCCGGCTGCGCCGAACAGCGGACGGGCCGACACCATATTGGTGAAATACAGCGCCGGAATGCCAAGCTCCTTGGCCTTCTGCACCAGTGGCGTGGTGCCCACGGCCAGGTCGGGCCGCACGTCCTGCATCGCGGCGCAATCCTGTTCCAGCGAGGCGCGGTACTGCACATGCGTGCCGTGCGCCTGCAGCCAGTCGCGATCTGCCTCGCTCCATTCCGTGCGCGGGCAGGCCGTGCCGACATACGGCACTTCGGCCCCCGCTTCCACCAGCAGGCGGGCAACCAGCAGTTCGGAGCCCTCGTAGCCTGATACCGTGATGCGCGCATTGATCGGTGCCGCATCCAGTGCCGCGCGAATGGCGGGCAGTGCCTTGGCCTTGGCCGCGTCGATGCGCTCGGCGGTCACCCCTGCGGCCTTGCCGATGCCCTCCAGCCACGCCGCCGTGCCATCGACGCCCACCGGGCCCGATCCGACAATCGGCCGCCCGGCAGCCTGAAACTCACGGATCGAGGCGGTGTAGAACGGATGCACGGCCGCCACGACCGAGCAATCCAGCGCCGCATAAAGATCGCGCCATTCACGTGTCGGCACCTGCGTGCCAAGCGCCACGCCCATCGGCTTCAGCAGCCCCGCGATGCCCATCGGATCGGCGGGAAACAGTTCGGCCAGCAGCGTGATCATTGGTTCGTCGGGCAACGCCATGCGCGGGCGCGCCACCGGGCCGTGCTCGGCCTCATTGCGGGCGTAGCGCAACATTGCGCCCGCCAGCACGTCTTTTGCCTCGGCATGGGTCGG
>CAIPHQ010000170.1 GCA_903864895.1 uncultured Rhodospirillales bacterium | reverse complement strand
CGGCGGACAGCGGCGCCAGCGGATGCGGCGCGGTGCTGGAGGTGCCTGCGGTGAAGCCACCGGGTACCAGACTGGTCAGATCGTCCATGATGTCCCCGCTACAATTGCATGATCTGCCATGCAATTAGCGTGTAACTGCCCCGCGGGCTAGGGCGATCAAGCAGGAGAATGCGAATTTTTGGAGCGATTTTTTGGAAATGATGAAGAATTGGGCGGTTTTTAGGTGAATTTGGGGCAGATGCCTGCGATACGCCCACTGGTTGCGCGGCAAAGGGGCTTGGGCGGGCGAGATCCCTACCCCGCCGGCAGCGCCAGCTTGAAGTTCACATGCCGGTTGACGCTGATGCCCGCCTCGGCGGCCTCAAGCGCGAGGCGGCGGTGCAGTTCCGGGGGAACGCGCACCAGCAGTTTGCCGGAATAGCTTTGCTCGGCAAACGGCACCGGCGGCGTCTCGCCGCCAGCCAGCATGCCGTCAACCACATCCGCCACCAGCCGCTCAATTCCTGCCAGCGCCTCGGCACGCGTTGGGGCCAGATGCGACAGGCTGGGGAACTCGGCACAGGTGGCGACGAATTCGCCGTCCTCGGCCGACCAGGTCACGCGATAGGTGTAATGATCAGCCATCATCCTGCCCTCCGCCGTCCGTCAACCGGTCTATGGCCTGCAACAACTGCCGCACCTGATACGCCTTCGCCTTGCCGCCGCCGTCATCCTGCAAATTGACCCTTGGGTCGCCGGGCCATGGTGTACGGTAAATCGTATGGCTGCCGCTGCGGCGCGGCGGGCCGAAAAAATGTTCGGCCACCCGGCACGCCTGCGCAAAACGAATACCCGCCGGATTGCGGCGCATGTCCTGCACAAGCGCTTCGATGCCAGACGCCATGGCCCTAGATTATGATATCACTATTGATAGCGTCAAGCGAAAGCCCGCCCCCCTACCCGAACGTAAACCCGCGCGGAATCAACCGCATGTCATACGCCGCCCGCTCCAGTTCCTCGCGGAAATCCGGGTGCGCCAGACCGATCAGCGCGCGGGCGCGTTCGGGGACCGATTTGCCCTTCAAATTCACGCAGCCATACTCGGTCACCACATACATCATGTCCGCCCGCGTGGTGGTCACCACGTTGCCGGGGGTGAGTTGCGGCACAATGCGGCTGCGCCGCGCGCCGCGTTTGTCGTAGGTGCTGGGCAGGCAGATGAAGCTTTTGCCGCCCGGCGCCGCGTAGGTGCCGCGCACGAACTGCGCCTGCCCGCCGGTGCCGGAGATGTGGCGCGTGCCGTCCGTCTCCGACGCCGCCTGCCCCAGCAAATCCACCTGCGTGGTGCTGTTGATGGCCACCGCGCGGGGGTTCTGCATGATGATGTGCGGCGCGTTGGTGTAGTCCACCGGGCAGCTCAACAAATCCGGGTTGTTGTGCATCGCCCGGTACAGCGCGCCGGACCCAAGCGCGAAGGTATAGACGATCTTGCCGGGGTCGGTGTGCTTGCGCGCCCCGGTGATGTGGCCGCCCTGATACAGTTGCATGATGCCGTCGGTCAGCATCTCGGTATGCACGCCCAGATCTTTCACCCCGCTGGTGGCCAGCAGGCCGCAGACGGCGTTGGGCATGCCGCCGATGCCGATTTGCAGGCAGGCGCCATCCTCGATCTCGGCGGCAATCTGGCTTGCCACGGCGCGGTCCACCTCGCCCGGCGCCGGGTTGGGCAGTTCGGCCGGCGGGGTGCTGCCGCCGTCGATGATGTAATCCACTTCGCTCGCGTGAATGCCGGTCTCCACCCCCGGGCAATACGGCAGCCCGCTGCAGACCTCCACAATCACCGTCTTCGCGCGCTCGATCACGCCGCGATGCCACAGATTGCCCGCGCTGAGGTTGAAGAACCCGTCCGCATCCGGCGGGCAGGTCTTGATGATGGCAATGTCCACCGGGGCCATGAAGCGGCGGTAGTAATCGGGGATCTCGCCCAGATTGACCGGGATGTAATGGCCGTGCCCGGCATCGTGCATCTTGCGGTCCCAGCCGCCGAAATGCAGGTTGAGGAAATACACCCGCTCGCCCGCAGGGTCGGCTTCCAGCGCCTGCACCGGGCGCATGGAGATGCAGTTGCGGATCTTGATGTCGTGCAACTCCGGCACGCGCGGGGCCAAGGCCGCGTCGAACGCGTTGGGCTGGCACACGCCGCCCCCGTAATCCAGCCACATGCCGGATTGCACCAGGGCGGCGGCAGCTTCGGCGGAAATGGACTGCGCCGGGGCGGCGGCAGCGCGGAGTTGCATGATGGGGACGCCTGTTGTTTTCGTCCGGCGCAACCTAGCCGCCGCGCCGCAATGCCAGCAAGCGGCTTGAATCTGCGCCGTTTCCGCGCCACCAACAGCCACCCCAAGCCGCAGGCCGCCCCATGCCCAACCCCCGCCCCGCCGTCGTCTGCTACCCGGTCGCGACACTGCCGCACCCGGACATGGCCACCCTTGCCGCCGCGCGCCAGCATCTGACGCAGGTGGGCGAGATCATCGTGCCGCCGCGTGAGGCCGGCGCGTTCGAGGTGCCGGCCGGGCATTTCTTCCGCATCGTCAGCATCGAGGGGCCGCAGGTCGGCGACCTTAATCTGTTCAACGCCACGGACCTCAACGAGCGGTTCTTCAGCGGCAAGACCCGCGCGCTGCACGCCACGCACCTCACCACCGGCCACCGGATGTGGAGCACCCTGCCCTTCCTGCGGCCATTGGCCACCATCACCCGCAACACGCTCGATTGGTACGGCTGGGACGAGGACGGTGGCGGCGTGCATGACGTGATCGGCACGCGCTGCGACCCGTACACGCATCATCTGCTCAGCGGCGGCGATGAATATCACCATTGCTGCCACTCCAACCTGTCCCGCGCGCTGGCCACGGCGCGGGGGCTGGATGTGCGCGATGCCGAGTTGCTGGTGCATGACGTGCTGAACGTGTTCATGTGCACGGGCTTCACCCGTGACACGCATCAGTATTTCATGAAGGCCAGCCCGGTGCAGCCCGGCGATTTTCTGGAATTCGTGGCCGAGATTGACCTGCTCGGCGTGCTGTCCGCCTGCCCGGGCGGGGATTGCAGCAGCACCCATTCATCGGATGCGGCGCAGTGCCATCCGCTGAAGGTGGAGATATTGCGGCCTACGGACGCGTTTCTGGCAGGGTGGCGGCAGCCCGCGCGCAATGGCTATTCGCGCACGCATGGGGTGGGGTAGGCCATCCGGCCCTCTCGCCCCCTGCCGGGGTTGAGAGGGCACACTTCCGGCGCGGCGCGCTTGCGGCCGCGCCCCGCACGCCACGGATGTTACGGCGTGAGTTTGAACACGCTGCCGTTGTTGCCCAACAGCATCAGGCTGCTGGCGGTGCCGTAATAGCTGCCCGCGCCATCCGGCGTCAGCCCGGCTTCCGGGGCCGCGCCGTCCGCACCGCCTGCGAAGCGATACAGCACTGTCTCGGTCCACGCGGTCGCCGGGGCCACGGGCGGGGTGAGTTTGAACGCGGTGCCGCACCCGTACAGCGGCAGGCAGGCGCCGCCGCTGCTGCCGCCCTGGATGGTGGTGCCATACAGCGCGCCCGCGGCATCGGCGGCCAGACCGGCATTCGGCGTCGCGCCGTCGCCGCCGGTGCCGAAGGTATACAGCGTGGCGAACTGCCAGCCGCCGCCCGCCACCGGGGTGAGTTTGAACACGCTGCCGTCAATCAGCGTGCGGCTGACGGTGCGGCCCTTGTCCGTCACGCCCGCCAGCGACCCATCGGCCAGCACGGTCAGCCCGCCCGGCGCGAAGCCGCCATCGGCCCCGCCAGTGAAGCGGTACAGCACGCTTTCCGTCCATGCCCCGCCCGCCGCTGCCGGGGGTGTCAGGCTAAACACGGTGCCGCAGCCATTGCCGGAGCCCGCGCAGGACGTGCCGCCGAAATAGGTCGCGCCATACAGCACGCCGCCCGCGCCCACGGTCAGCGCGCCGAATTGCGGCGTGGCCCCGTCGGTGCCGCCCTGAAAACTGTACAGCGTGCTGAACTTGAACCCGCCCGTGGCGTTGGTGGGGGTGAGTGCGAACACGGTGCCGTAGCCGGTGCCGCCGGTGCTGGTGGTGCCGTACAGCACGCCCGTGCCGTCCATCACCAGGGCTGCTTCCGGCGCGCCGCCGTCTGTGCCGCCGGTGAAGCGGTACAGCACCTTCTCCGCATAGCCCTTGCCGCCCGCCCCCGGTGCCAGCGCGAACACGGTGCCGCAGCCTGCGCCGCCGCACCCGCTGCCGCCGCCCTGCGGGGTGACGCCGAACAGCGCGCCATTGGCCCCGGCGGTCAGCCCCTGATCCGGCGCCGCGCCGTCCTGCCCGCCCTTGAAGGCGTGCAGCACCGAGACGTTGTAGTGCCCGGCCGCCCCGGACGGCACCAGCGCAAACGCGGTGCCGAACCCGCCCGCGCCACCGCTGCTGGCGGTGCTGAACAGCACGCCCCCGGCCCCCGGCAGCACCGTGCCCTGCGGATGCTGGCCCGATGTGGTGCCGCCCATCCCGTACAGCGTGGCAAGGCTTGCGGCCTGCGCGGGCAGGGCGGAGAGGGCCAGCAACGCGGCGGGGACGGCAAGATGGCGGATGGCGGACATAGTGATACTCCAGACCTGTTGCCGCAAAGTGCGCCGTGTGCCGCAGTGCAACAAACGCTGGCTGGGCAGGTCTGGGGCGGCGGATCAGCACGGGCGCGGTCAGTGGCGTGTCAGGTGCGGCGGGCTAGCCTCTGCCCCCTCCCCGCGCCTAAACTTCGGGCAACACGGGGGGATTCCACATGAGCGATGTTGCAGTGATCGGCGCGGGCACCATGGGCCACGCCATTGCGCTGGTGTTTGCCTTGGGCGGCCACAAGGTGCGGCTGACCGACACCCACGCACCCACACTCGCCCGCGCCCCCGGCCTGATGCATGCGGCGGTGGAAACGCTGGCCGAGGCGGGCGAAGTGAGCGCGGAGGTGCGCGAGCGCGGCATCGGGCAATCCGTGCGGCTGTGCGAGACGCTGGAGGAGGCGGTGTCCGGCGCCGATCTGGTGGTGGAAGCCATCATCGAGACCGAGGACGCCAAGCGGGCGCTGTATGCCCAGCTTGAGACGCTGATGCACCCGGACGCCATTCTGGCCAGCAACACCAGCCAGCTTGATATTTTCCCGCTGGTCCCCGCCGCGCTGAAGCGCCGCACGCTGATCACCCACTACTACACCCCGCCCTATCTGGTGGATCTGGTGGACGTGGTGGGCAGTGCCGAGACCGATCCGGCCATCGTGACGCAGGTGCGCGACATGTTGCAGGGCATCGGCATGGCCCCTCTGGCGATGGGCAAGTTCGTGCCCGGCTATCTGGCCAACCGTATCCAGGCCGCGATTGCCGCCGAAGTGTATTCGCTGCTGGATCAGGGGCTGGCCACCGCCGAGGAGATTGATTTCTCGGTCATTCACGGCCTGGCCCTGCGGATTCCGGTGGTGGGCATTCTGGCCAAGGCGGATTTCACCGGCCTGCCGCTGGTGAACACCGTGCTGACCAATGGCAGCTACATCCCGCCCGCCGAGCCGAAATCCAGCCCCACACTCGACGCATTGGTCGCCGAGGGCCGCACCGGGGTGATGGCAGGCAAGGGCTTCTATGACTGGGGCGGGCGCACGCCGGCCGAGTTGTTCCGTGAGCGTGACCGGCGGTTGCTGGTGCTGAAACAGGCGCTGCGCGGGGTGAAGCCAATGATGGGCAAGGACACGCTGTAACGCCGCCCGGGCGGCACGTGTCTGCCCGGCAAGCAAGGAACCTGACCATGTCCATCTTCCGCCCGCTTGCCGCCGCCGCCGTGCTGCTCGCCACCGCCTGCCTCACCCCGCCCCCGGCGCGTGCCGATGAGGCGAGCCGCGCGCAATCCGAACTGATCCGCCGGGTGCTGCCCAGCGTGGTCAACATCATCTCCCACGCCCGCCCGGCGGATGCCGAGGCAGCGGGGGTGGAGCCGGGGGCGCCCGAGAACGTGGAATTCACCTCCGCCAACGGTTCGGGCTTCATCGTCTCGGCGGACGGCACCATCCTGACCAACTGGCACGTGGTGGCGGGCGCGTTCGAAATCTTCGTGACGCTGTCGGACGGCACGCGGCTGGAAGCCGAGGTGCTGAGTGCCACCCGCATCGTCGATCTGGCGCTGCTGAAGGTGAATGCCGGGCGGCCGCTGCAAGCCGTGACATGGGGTGAGATGGGCCGCGTGCAGGTGGGCGATTCGGTGCTGGCCATCGGCAACCCGCTGGGCATCGGCACCTCGGTCAGCCGTGGCATTGTCAGTGCCCTGCACCGCGACATCAACGACACGCCGATTGACGACTTCATCCAGACCGATGCCGCCATCAACCACGGCAACTCGGGCGGGCCGATGTTCAACATGGATGGCGAGGTGATCGGCGTGGATTCCGCCATCGTCTCCCCCACCGCCGCCAATGCCGGGCTGGGGTTCGCGCTGCCCGCGTATCAGGCGCAGTTCATGATCGAGCAGTTGAAGAAATACGGCTGGGTGCGGCCGGGCTGGCTGGGCGTGAAGGTGCAGACGGTCTCGGCAGACATGGCCCGTGCGCTGGGCATGAGCAGCCCGCGCGGGTCCATGGTGGCGTGGCTGGAACAAGGCGGCCCGGCGGAACAGGGCGGGCTGCGGCTGGGTGACGTGGTGGTGCGGTTCGAGGAAGACACCCCGGCGGACCAGCGCGCCTTCATTCGCGACATGACCGGAAGCTGGCCCGGGCGGCACGTGACGCTGGGCGTGATCCGTGACGGGCAGGAGATCAACGTGGCCGTGGTGGAAACCGAATGGCCGCGCCAGTTGTGGGACGGCGTGGCGGCGGCGGTGAAAGTGGCCAAACCGCACTGGGTGATCCCGGCGGATCTGGGCATCAGCGTCACCCCGCTCACCCCGGCGCTGCGCGCGCAATACGAGGTGCCCGATGATGTGGCCGGTGTGCTGGTGACGGACGTGCGGCGCGGCACCGATGCGGCCAAGCGCGGGCTGGTGGCCGGTGACGTGATCGAGCAGGTGGGCGGGGCCAAGGTGGACAGCAAGAACAGCTTGCAGGCCGCCATCGACGCCGCGCGCAAGGCGGGCAAGCCGATGGCCAATCTGCTGTTGTACCCGAAGCAGCGCGGCAATGTGCTGATTGCCGTGCCGAAATTCCTGCCGGTGATGCTGGACGCGGGGTGATGTGGGTGGTGCCGCGCGCAAGGCGTTTGGGCGGCGGGTGCGCAGTTTCCGCCACTTTACCCACCCCCCACCCGGCACCCCCGCCAAAATAGCGCCGCAAACCGCGCGCAAACGGTGCAACATAGGCCCGCACCGATGAGACACCCGAAGTGACCGCCAACACCGCCATGCTGCGCTACCAAAGCCGCCCCATCGGCTTCCTGCTGCACTATGTCCGCCGCCACCCGTGGGGGCATGGCGTGGTGCTGGCCGCCGTGCTGGCCGCCGTGGTGTGTTCGGTGTTCACCCAGTACGGCATGAAGCGGGTGATCGACGTGATCTCACGCGGGCCGTCAGATGGCAGCAACGACATCTGGTACGCGTTCGCGCTGCTGTGCGGGCTGATTGCCGCCGACAACCTTACGTGGCGCATCGCGGGCTTCACCGCCGCGCGCAGTTTCGTCGCCGTCACCGGCGATGTGCGCTCGGACCTGTTCCTGCATCTGGCCGGGCACTCGCCCAGCTATTTCGCCGAGCGCCTGCCCGGCTCGCTCGCGGGGCGCATCACCTCCACCGCCAACGCCACCTTCCAGACCGAGAACACCACCACCTGGAACGTGATACCGCCCACGGTCGCGGTGTGTGTGGCGATCGGGCTGATATCCTCGGTCAATGCCCGCATGGCGCTGGTGCTGGTGGGCATCAGCGCGCTGCTGGCCACGGTGATCTATTTCCTCGCCAAGCGCGGCACGCCGCTGCACCGGGATTACGCGGTGCGCGCGGCGGGCGTGGACGGCGAACTGGTGGACGTGATTTCCAACATGGCCGTGGTGCGCGCCTTCGGGGCCACGCTGCGCGAGCACCGGCGCATCAACGCCACCGTGGCCGTAGAAATGCGCGCGCGCCGCAGCAGCCTGTTCTACATGGAAAAACTCCGCCTGATCCACGCGCTGCTGACGGCTCTGCTCACCGCCGGGATGCTCGGCTGGGGCGTGCTGATGTGGCAGGCGGGGCAGGCCACGGCCGGGGACATGGTGCTGATCGGCTCGCTGGGCTTCACCATCCTGCACGGCACGCGCGACCTCGCGGTCGCACTCGTGGACCTCACCCAGCATGTCGCCCGGCTGGAGGAAGCCATCGCCACCCTGCTGGTGCCGCACGACCTGCCGGACAAGCCGCACGCGCCCAAATTGCAGCACGGGCCGGGGGCGGTGACGTTCGAGGCGGTGCGCTTCGCCTATCCGGGCCGCGCCCCGGTGCTGAACGGGCTCGACCTGGTCATCCCGCCCGGCCAGCGCGTGGGGCTGGTGGGGGCGTCGGGGGCCGGTAAATCCACCGTGCTGGCGCTGTTGCAGCGCTTCTACGACGTGCAGGGCGGCCACGTGCTGGTGGACGGGCAGGACATCGCCGCCGTCACCCAGCAAAGCCTGCGCGAGATGATTGCGGTGGTGCCGCAGGACATTTCCATGTTCCACCGCAGCGTGCTGGAAAACATCCGCTACGCCCGCCCCGAAGCCAGTGAGGCCGATGTGCTGGCCGCCGCCGAGGTCGCCCGCTGCCGTGGCTTCATCGAGGCGCTGCCGGAAGGTTTCAACACCATGGTCGGCGACCGCGGCGTGCGGCTGTCCGGCGGCCAGCGGCAGCGGCTGGCCATCGCTCGGGCCTTGCTGAAAGACGCGCCGATCCTGCTGCTCGATGAGGCCACAAGTGCCCTGGACAGTGAGAGCGAGCAGGCGATTCAGGCGGCGCTGGATGTGCTGATGCGCGGCCGCACCGTGATCGCCATCGCCCACCGCCTGTCCACGCTGCGCAATTTCGACCGCATCGTGGTGATGGACGCGGGCCGGGTGATCGACGACGGCGCACCCGACGACCTGTCCGCCCGCCCCGGCCCGTACCGGGATTTGCTGATCGCGCAGATGCACGCGGTGGCGGATGTGGCAGAGCCGGTGCTGTAGCCCGGCGGCCGCTACGGCACGATCAGCGTCCCCAGCCCCGCCTCGATGAACAACTCCAGCAGGCATGCATGCGGCTGGCGGCCATCCAGAATCACCGCACCCTGCACGCCGCGCCGCACCGCATCAACGCAGTTTTCGACTTTCGGGATCATGCCGCCGGTGATGGTGCCGTCGGCGATGCGGGCTGACACGTCCGCCACCGAGAGTTCGGGGATGAGTTTCTTGTCGCGGTCCAGCACGCCGGGCACATCCGTCAGCATCAGCAAGCGCTTGGCGTGCAGCGCGCCCGCGATGGCGCCGGCCACCGTGTCGGCGTTGATGTTGTAGGTCTGCCCGTCCTCACCCACGCCCACCGGGGCGATCACCGGGATCAGGCCGGCACCGGTGAGCGCGTGGATCACCCGCACGTCCACATGCACCGGCTCCCCCACGAAGCCCAGATCCAGTTCGCGCTCGATACGGCTGTCCGGGTCGCGCACGGTGCGTTGCAGCTTGCGGGCGCGGATCAGCCCGCCATCCTTGCCGCAGATGCCCACCGCGAGCGCGCCGGCGCGGTTGATCAGCCCGGCCACCTGTTTGTTGACGGTGCCTGCCAGCACCATTTCCACCACTTCCACCATGGCCGCGTCGGTCACGCGCAGGCCGTCGATGAAGGTGGAGCTGATGGCCAGCCGCTTCAGCATGTCGTTGATCTGCGGGCCGCCGCCATGCACCACCACCGGGTTCATGCCGACCTGTTTCAGCAGCGCGATGTCGGCGCCGAACATGTCGGCCAGCCGTTCGTCACCCATGGCGTGGCCGCCGTATTTCACCACGATGGTGGCCCCGGCATAGCGGCGCAGGAACGGCAGCGCCTGCGCCAGAATGCGTGCCTGCTGCTCGGCGCTTTCCTGCGCGGGAAGGTCCAGAATCGGCAATTCGGTCATGGGGCGGTCCGTCGATGGGGCATCGCTGCCCGTATTACCCGGCCTCGGCCACCTCGGACAGGCCCGCGCGCAATTCGTCCATGCCCAGCCCGGTATCGGCGCTGGTGGTGACCACGAACGGGAAGGCGGCGGCGTGTTTGGCGGCCACGCCCAGCACTTCGGCCTGTTTTTTGGCCAGCGCGTTGGGTTTCACGCCATCGGCCTTGGTGAGGACGATCTGATAGGTCACGGCGGCGCGGTCCAGCAGGTCCATCACCGCGCGGTCGCTTTCCTTCAGTTCGATGCGGCTGTCCAGCAGCAGCACCACGCGGCGCAAGGTCGGCCTGCCGCGCAGGAAGTCGAACATCAGGCCCTGCCAGTCCTCCTTCACCTCGCGCGCCGCCTGCGCGTAGCCGTAGCCGGGCATGTCCACCAGCACGAGGCGATCCCCGAGATTGAAGAAATTCAGCTGCTTGGTCCGCCCCGGCTGGTTCGAGGCGCGAGCGAGGCCCTTGCGGCCGGTGAGTGCATTGACCAGCGAGGATTTGCCCACGTTGGAGCGCCCGGCAAACGCCACCTCGGCGATGTTGGACGGCGGCAGCTGGTCGATGCGCTGGGCGGCGAAGAAGAAATCGCACGGCCCGGCGAACAGTTTGCGCCCGGCTTCGATCCAGGCCGCGTGTTCTTCGGGCGTGCGGCCGGAGGCGAGCAGGATATGGGCGGGCGGCGGCGTGTCGGTCATTGGGGCCTCTGCTCCCTCTGCGCCCGCAAGCGGACGCAGAGGGCTTCGCCTGGTATCACGTGCGCGCCAGACCCGGGCGGCTCAGGCGCGTCTGGCGCATGATGAGCCATTGCTGGGCGATGGTCAGCGTGTTGTTCCAGCTCCAGTAAATCACCAGCCCGGCGGGGAAGCGCGCCAGCATGAAGGTGAAGATGATGGGCATGAACTGGAACAGCCGCGCCTGCACCGGGTCCGGCGGGGCCGGGTTCATCTTCTGCTGGAAGAACATCGTCACGCCCATGATCAGCGGCCACAGGCCCAGATGCAGCCACGGCGTGATGATGGTGGGGTCGAACGGGATCAGCCCGAAGGCGTTGAACACGTTGGTGGGGTCGATGGCCGACAGATCCTGAATCCAGCCGTAGAACGGCGCGTGCCGCATTTCGATGGTGATGAAGATCACTTTGTACAGGCTGAAGAACACCGGAATCTGGATCACCATCGGCAGGCAGCCGCTGGCCGGGTTTACCTTCTCGGCCTTGTACAGCTTCATGATCTCCATCTGCTGCTTCTGGTTGTCGTCCTTGTACTGCTCCTTGATGGCGGCCATTTTCGGGCCGAGCAGCTTCATCTTGCTCATCGAGCGGTACGAGTAGTTCGCCAGCGGGAAGAACACGCCCTTCACGCAGATGGTGAACGCCAGAATGGCCAGACCGAAATTGCCCAGCTGGCCGTTGAACCAGTCAATGGCCAGAAAGAACGGCTTGGTGATGAACCAGAACCAGCCCCAGTCCACCGCATAGGACAGATGGCTGATATTGCCCTCGTCCTGATACTTGTTCAGCAGCCGCACTTCCTTCGCCCCCACAAAGGCGCGGCTGGACACGCTGGCGGTGGCCTGCGGGGCGACGGCGATTGCCTCGGCGGCCATGGTGTCCGCCTGATAGGCGCCGCCTGCGGGCACGCCGGGGCCGGAGGCGATGTAACGGAAGCTGGAAACGGTCCTGGCGGTCTGGTCCGGAATCAGCGCCGCCAGCCAGTATTTGTCGGTAAACCCGGCCCAGCCGCCGCTGCCGGTGCCGGTGAACGCGGTGCCCTGCTGCTTCTCGCCGTCCGACTTGGCACTGGAATAGGTCACGTCGTGCTCACGCTGATCGACCCAGCCGATCAGGCCCTCATGCAGCACGGAATAGCCGTCGGTGTGCGGCGTGTAATCGCGCCGCACCAGCCCCCAGGGCTTCACGGCAATGGCGGCATCGGTGGTGTTGCGCACGGTTTGCGTGACACCGAACATGTAGTTCTCATCGAGCGTCAGCCCGATTTCAAACACCACGCCCGCGCCATTGTCCCAGTGCAGCGTCACCGGCTTGCCCGGCGCCAGCACGGGGGCGGAGGCGGCCCAGAGCGTGGTGTTGTCCGGCGTTTTCACACCGCCCTCGGCGGTCCAGCCGGCTTGCAGGTAGCTCGGCTCCTTGCCCTGCCCGATGGGTTGCAGCAGGCGGACAAGGGGGGAGCCGGGTTCGATGGTCTCGCGGTAATTGGCCAGCACCAGATCATCCAGCCGCGCGCCGAGCAGGCTGAGGCTGCCGGACACGCGCGGGCCTTCGATGCGCAGGCGCGGGGCCTCGCGCGGCGCGGCCACCGGGGCGTTGCCGACCATGCCGGTGGCGGGTGCGGCGGTGGACGATTCACCCGTCGCGGCAGGGGCCGCCGTGGTGGTTGTCTGGGCGGTTTCCACCGGCACCGGGGCCGGGCGCGGCGGGTGCGGCAGCACGAACTGGAACACCACCAGAATCGCCACCGACAAGGCAATGGCCAGTATCAGCCGCTTCTGCCCGGCCAGACCGCCGCGGAAAGGATCGTTCTGATCGCTCATAAGGATGCCGTTCGGCCGTCAGGCCCGCCAGAGGACGAGGAAATGGAATGGGCAGTTGAATCCGGCACCGGGTCATACCCGCCCGGTGTCCAGGGGTTGCAGCGCAGCACCCGCCGCGCCGCCAAAGCCGTGCCGCGCAGGGCACCGTGGGTGCCGAGCGCGTCCAGCGCGTAATGGCTGCAACTCGGCTCGAACCGGCAATGCGCGCCGATGAACGGGCGCAGCGTCCATTGATAGGTCACCACAAGGCCGGACAGCGCGGCGGCGGCGGGAGTCATGGCGCGGGCACTCCGGCCTTGGCCAGTGCGCGGGCCACGTCGTCCATCAGCGCGGCGAAGGGGCGGCTGCGCGTGGCCTCACGGCCGATCAGCACCACGTCCACGCCGCTGATCGGATGTTCGGCCAGCAGCAGGCGCGCGGCTTCCTTCAGCCGCCGCCGCGTGCGGTTGCGCACCACGGCATTGCCGATCTTCTTGGTCACGGTAAAGCCCAGCCGTGCGGGCGCGCCGGGTTCGGCGTGCGGCAGCGCCTGCAACACCAAACCATGCACCGCCGCCTTGCGGCCCTTGGACGCCACGCGCAAAAACTCGGCCCGGCGCTTCAGGCGCTGCGGCGCCACGCCGGTCATGGCCCTGCGCTCCGGGCGCGGCCGTTCAGGCGGAGAGTTTCTTGCGGCCCTTGGCGCGGCGATTGGCCAGCACCTTGCGGCCGCCAACGGTTTCCATACGGGCGCGGAAGCCATGGCGACGCTTGCGAACCAGCTTCGAGGGTTGATACGTGCGCTTCACGGCAATCTCCGACTCGTCTATGTCTGGCCCGGCCGCGTTTGCACAGCCGGGCGGGCGGGACCGCCATCCGGGCCCGCCGCAGAGCCGGGCTTATAGGAGCGTGCGGCCGCCGCAGTCAACTGCGCAGGCCGCGAGTCCGTGCGGCCGTTTCGACAGCGCGGGGCGGCACTGCTACCATTGCGGCATGATCCGCCCCTCTCCCTGGCTGGTGCTGCTGCTGCCGGTGGCGTCCATCGCGGCATGGTTTGCGCTGGGGCTGAACCAGGCGTTCAGCCTGCACGCGCTGGCCGAGCGCCACGCCGCCCTGCGCGGCTGGGCGGCGGCGGAGCCGGTGACGGTGGCGGCGGCCTATGTGGGCGTGTACGCGGCGCTGGTGGCGGCCTGCCTGCCGGTGGGCCTGTTCATGACGGTGCTGGGCGGGCTGCTGTTCGGCACCGCTGCCGGGCTGGCGCTGGCAATGCTGGGGGCGACCAGCGGCGCGGTGGTGGTGTTTCTGCTGGCACGCGGCGCGCTGGCGCAAACCGTGGCGCGCCGCGCCGGGCCGCGGCTGGAAGGCGTGCTGTTCGGCCTGCGGCAGGACGGGTTTACCTATCTGCTGGCCATGCGGCTGATGCCGGTGATGCCGTTCTGGCTGACCAATCTGGCCCCGGGCCTCGCCGGGCTGCGGCTGCGCACCTTCATCGCCGCCACCGTGGTAGGCGTGGTCCCGTTCGGGCTGGTGCTGGCCAGCATCGGCGCGGGGCTGGCCAGCGTGCTGGACGCGGGCGGCGAGCCCGATCTGTCAATCCTGCGCAGCCCCGCCGTGGTGCTGCCGCTGCTGGGCATGACGGTACTCAGCCTGCTGCCCGCCGCATGGCGGCGCTGGCGCCGGCTGCGGCCATGACCGCGCTGGCCCTGACCGCGCTGGTAATCGCCTTGGCGCTCGCTGTGGCTCTGGGCTTCGCCATCGGCTGGCTGACCCAGCGCCGCCGCGCCGCCGCCGCACGGGCGCGGCTGGGCGCACTGGCGCGCAGCATCATCAAGGCCGGCCACGACCTGCGCGGCACCCTCTCCCCCGCCCTGCTCACCGCCGACGCACTGACCACCCACCCCGACCCCGCCGTGCGCGACGCCGCCGAGCGGATTGCCCAGGGCATCGAAACGGCGGCTTCGGGGTTGCAGGCGCCGGTGACGCTGGCGCGGCCCGATGCGGGGGGATAGGGCGAGCCCAATCACCCTCCCGGCCTTCGGCTGGAAGGGTGAGGGTTGAGGGCCTAACCCGGCTTGCGCTTTTCGTCCGTCTTCAGGCTCAGCGGCACCCAGCGCAGGCCGTCGCCGCTTTGCACCAGCATCAGCACCGAGCCCTTGCCGGACTTGCGGAGTTTTTCCACGCGGTCCTGCACTTCGGTGGGGGTGGCCACTTCCTGCTGCTGCACCTCCACAATCACGTCGCCCGGCTTCAGGCCCCGGTCGGCGGCGGGGGTGCCATCGGCCACGCCGGCAATCAGCACGCCTTTCTGATCAGCCCCCAGCGAATATTTCTCGCGCGCATCCGGCGTGATGGCGCTCAGCGACAGGCCGAGTCCGGCCAGTTCCAGCGGCTTGCCCACAGGGGCGGCGGGTTTTTCCGGGGCGGTGCTGGCGGTCTGCTCGTCG
>CAIPHQ010000169.1 GCA_903864895.1 uncultured Rhodospirillales bacterium | reverse complement strand
CGGCGGGTGGGGTTCATCACGCCGATGACGCATAATTTCTGCGAAAGCTGCAACCGGGTGCGGCTGACCTGCACCGGGACGCTGTACATGTGCCTTGGGCAGGATGACGCCGCCGATTTCCGCCGCCCGCTGCGGGCGGGCGTGCCGGATGACGAACTTGATGCACTGATTGTGGCCGCCATCGCGCGCAAGCCGAAGGGCCATGATTTCGTCATCGACCGCCGCGAAAACCGCCCATCGGTGGCGCGCCACATGAGCCTGACAGGCGGGTAGGCGGTCCGCCTCAGTTCGTCTCGCTTTCGTTATTCGTGGCCTGCATGTCTTCGTTGGCCGCCCGGTCGCTGGCCGCCCGGTCGCTTGGCGCACGGTCGCTGGGCGCACGGTCGCTGGCCCTCCGGCCTGTCGCGGGCCCCGCTTGCTTGCGCGGACGGGCGCGGAAGCCCAGCACGGCGCTGGCAGCGTCCGGCGGAATCACGCGCCGGGCCGCAGGTTCGGCTTCTGCATCGTTCCCGGCAAGGCGCAGCGTGGCACCGCTTGCCTCGGCGGGCGGAAACACCGGCTGACGCAGACGGGAGTCCGCCGCACTCCGCACCATGTGCTTGGACAGCGTGACAAACCGCGCGGTCAGCAGTGCCGCCGCCACGGTCAGCCCGGCAATCAGGCCGGTCCACATCCCGGCGGCTTGCCAGTCCAGCGTGAACGCCAGAATCAGCGCCAGTGGAAAGCCGATCCCCCAATACGCCAGCGCCGTGATCATCATCGGCACCCGCGTGTCCTTCAGCCCGCGCAGCGCGCCCATGGCGGAGACCTGCAAGCCGTCCGACAACTGGAACACGCCGGCAATGCGCAACAGCAGCACGCCGCCTGCAATCACCGCCGGTTCGCTGGTGTAAATCCCGGCGATCAGGCCGGGGATGGCCAGCATCAAACCGCCGGAAAATGCCTGCGCCAGCACCGACAGCCCCATGCCGACGAAGCCCGAGCGCCGCACCGCGGCCGTGTCACCCCGTCCGGCGGCGTTGCCCACGCGCACCGAGGTGGCAATGGCGATGCCCAGTGGAATCATGAACGAAAATGCCGCCACGTTCAGCGCCACCTGATGGCTGGCTGCCGCCGTTTCGCCGAAGCGGCCAATGGCCAGACCCGCCGCGCTGAACAGGCTGGTTTCCAGCAGCAGGCTGACGGACATGGGGATGCCGACCCGCAACAGCCCGCGTATGGCACCCCAATCCAGCCCCGGCGGGCCGGAGCGCAGGCCAAGGCCGCGATACTGGCCGGAAAAGCGCAGCCACAGCACGAACGCCGCCACCTGCACCCAGCACGCCGCCACCGTGGCAAACGCACAGCCACGCGCACCCAGCGGCGCGTTGCCGAACGGCGCATACATCAGCACATAGCCCACCGGCACCAGCACCATCAGGCCGATCAGCCCGATCACCATGGTCGGGCGCGGCTTGGACACGCCTTCCGACAGGCCCCGGCAGCAGTAGAACAGGCTGACCGCCGGGGCGGCCGGCGAAATGCAGCGCAGAAACTGGCCAATATCGGCGGACAGATCCGGCGAAAATCCCAGCAGCAGGGCAAGCCTTGGGGCGCCGAAATACACGAACGCCATCAGCGCCAGCCCCAGCACGAAGGCCACCACCAGCGCCTGACGGAACAGCGGGCCGATCAGATAACTGGCGCCCTTGCCGTCCAGTTGCGCCACGGACGGCGCCAGCGCCGCATTCACGCCCACGGCCGCCATGTTGGCGATGTTGTAAACCGCCGTGGCCACCGCCACCGTGCCCAGCACATGCGCGCTGAGATGCCCGGCCAGCAGCACATCGGCCACACCCATGCCCATGCTGGTCATCTGCCCGCCGATCAGGGGCAGCGCCAGCGCGGCCGTGGCGCGCACTTCGCGCGCCCAGAGTTTGGGTGAGTCCGTCACGGCTTCGGCTCAGCGGCGGCCGGCGCCGCCGCAAGCCTGCGTCAATGGATTTCCCCTGCGCGTTGCAGCGCCGCGCGCATTTTCGCGGCGGTGAAACCGGGCTCACGCGCCATGTCCAGAATGACTTTCTCGCGCCGCGTCAGCAGGTCGATGGCGGCGGGCAATTTGGTGACCGCATGGTCCGGAATGACCACCGCACCGTGGAAATCGGCATGGATCACATCGTCATGGCCGCAGGACATGCCGAAGATATTCGCCTGACAGCGCATTTGTACCATGTGGACATGGGCGTGACTGGGCACCACCGATCCGCCGATGATCTGAAAGCCCGGGGCCAGCATGTCCAGGTCGCGGAAGCCGCCATTGGTCACGCAGCCCTGCACGCCCAGCGCCAGATGCACCGTGCTTTGCACTTCGCCCCAGAAGCAGCCGAAGCCGGGCTGGCCGTCGATGTCCTGAATGACCGCGATGGTCGGCAGATCGCCCGCTTCGACATACTCGTACCAGTCTTCGCGCGGCGGAATTGGCCCGCGCGGCGGTTCCTGGCTGCGGATCAGGCCGGTGCGGGCCAGGCCCACGATGGGCTTCAGCTTCCGGTCGGCGGTGACCATGTTGGTGACGGTGAAACCGATGGCGCGCCGCTCGGGCGTGACCAGTTCCAGCCCATTGCAGATCGTGGGCGTATCCCACTGCCGCAACACCTCAAGATCGGCGCGCGTGAAGGGCCGTTCAGCCATGGTTCTTCCTCCGGGTTCGTCAACCAGCAGGTTAACGAATTAACAGGCAAAAGCAACGCATGGCTGAGTCTTGTGCAACGCGCTGCCGTTACTGCAGCGCGTTGGTCATCGCCACGGCCTGTCCGTCGCGCGTGTTGACAGGCTCAGCGCCAAAGCGAAGCTCGATCGTGCGCAAAATCGAGCCAAAATCATACGTTGTGTGATCGACAAAATGCCGCTTGACGCTTGGCCCGATCATGACAAGCGGCACGCGCGTGCCGGGGCCCCATGCGTCACGTTTCGGTGGCGCCACGTGGTCCCATTGGCCGCCGTTTTCATCGTAGGTAATGATAACGAGCGTATCCTGCCATTGAGGCGATTTTTGCAGCCGGGCGATCAGGCCTGCGATATGCGTGTCACCATCGGTCAGGTTGGCATAGCCGGGGTGCTGGTTCAGGCTGCCATACGGCTTGTAGAACGCAACCTGCGGCAGCGTGCCCGCCGCAATGTCGGCGTCCAGATCCGCCGCGTCTTTCAGATGCACCTTGTTGGCCGCGGTGCCGGGGGCGAGGTTGGCGAAATACGCCAGCGGCTGGTGGTGGAACTGGAACAGCTTGCCGGGCTTGCCTGCCACCGCGTCGTTGTAGCCGCCCGAGTACCACGCCCAACTGACGCCCTTGGCGTCCAGCCGGTCGCCGATATGTGGCAGCGTCTGCGGCGGCACCAGCAATGTGGGGTCGGTTTCTGACGGCGCGTGCAGATATACGCTGCGCGCGGTGTTGACGGCATCGCCGTCGGGTGTGACTGCGCCGTCTTTCAGCGCGTGGCCGTCCGCGTCCAGCGTTGCCACCAGTTTCGCGGGCGCATCGGGCCAGCGCATGGCGCAACTGCACACCAGAAACGCATGATTGAGGAACGAGCCGCCCCACGCCGAATGGAACATCGCATCACCCAGCGTGTACTCCTGCGCGAGGTGCCACAGCGCGCTGTCGGCCAGATCGAAATTGCCCATCACCAGCCCGCCTGCATCCGACACGGCGGCGAAGCGGTCCATCTTGCCGCCGTCAATCTGGGCCTGTTCGTGATAGTAACGATGCACCAGATCGCCGGTGAATTCTGCGGGCTTGACCGATGCGCCGATATCGAAAGGTGCGTTGGGCAGATTGGCCGGGAAGCGCACATCCACCACGGCGGGGCGCAGGCTGGTGTTCAGCACCGGCGGCAGCGTGTCGTACACCGTGCCATCCACCCGCGCCTGCTTCGGCGCGGTGGTGGCGTTGTCCAGCCCGTCGGCACCGGGAAAATGGCCGAACATGTTGTCGAAGCTGCGATTTTCCTCGAACACCACTAGGATGTGGCCAATTTTGGCAAGCTGGGGCGGAACCTCTGCCGCCTGTGCCGCGCCGCCCAGCATCGCCGCCGCGAAGGCAGCCGCCATCCATGTCTTCATCGCGCCGTTCCCCAGTTTGGCCGTGACCGAACCGATTGTGCCACGCCGAACCTTTGGCACGGGTTATCGTTCGTCCACAATCGCCACCGCGCGTGTCCACCCGGCGGAGGCAGCGCGGATCTTCACCGGAAAGCAGGAAACTGTGAAGCCGGTGGCGGGCAAGGCTTCCAGATTGTGCAGTTTTTCCAGATGGCAGTAGCCGATATGCCGCCCGGCCTTGTGGCCTTCCCAGATCAGGCTGGCATCCCGCGTTTGCGCGTAGCGCCGCGCGGTGTGGACGAACGGTGCGTCCCACGACCATGCATCGGTGCCGGTCAGGCGCACCCCGCGCTCCAGCAGATACATCGTGGCCGCGTACCCCATGCCGCACCCGCTGGCGACGTAATTGTCCTGCCCGTAGCGCGCGCCCGCACTGGTGTTGACCAGCACGATTTCCAGCGGGCTGAGCGTGTGGCCGATTCGCGCCAGTTCGGCTTCCACATCGGCGGGCGTGGCGACGTAGCCATCCGGCAGATGCCGGAAATCCAGCTTCACGCCGGGTTGCAGGCACCAGTCGAGCGGGATTTCGTCGATGGTGGCCGCGCGTTCGCCCCGGTTCATGGTGGAATGATAATGATACGGCGCGTCCAGATGGGTGCCGTTATG
>CAIPHQ010000168.1 GCA_903864895.1 uncultured Rhodospirillales bacterium | reverse complement strand
GCGGCGCTGGCGCGCGCGCATCGCGAGTGCCCTGGGCAGGCGCAGGCTGACTGTCCACCACACGAAGCGCAGGCCAAGGCCGAGCGTGTGGCGCAAGCGCCGCAGCGGGGAGACGCGCGGCGGCGGGACGCGGCGCTGGAGCGCGGCCACACGTTCCACAAGCCGCCGGTGCGCATCCTGCAACACCGCCTGTTCGGCTTGCAGCCGGTTGCGGTCGTGCAGCAGGCGGTCATGCGCGTCTTGGAGGCCGGTATGCGCAACCGACAGGTCGAAGCGCGATTCCACCCACAGGTTGCGTTCCAGAATCGCCAGTTCCACCTGATGGCGCAGCCGGATCACTTCGCGCTCGGCGCGCACGCGGTCATCTGTCGCTTTCGGAATTGCCAGCCGCAGCCGGGCGGCATCGCGGATTGCCAGTTGCGCCTGCTCGGCTTCGGCACGGGCGTTGCGCAGCGCGAAGGCTTCGGTGCGCAGGGCTGCGAGTTCGCCTGACTGCGCCGCCGACAGTGCATCGAGCCGTGCCGCTTCGGCGCGCAACGCTTCCAGTTCTCGGCTGAGGCGATCGACATCGGCGAATGCGCCCGAGGCGGCGCGGCGGGCTTCCACCGCGCGTTGCGCCGCGCGGGCGCCGATGCGCTGGGCTTCCAGTGCGCGCTGCTGCAACAGCGCCTGTTCGTCGCGCAGCGTCTTGCGTGCCGCTTCGACCTGCTCACCCAGCAGGCGGATATGCACCTCAAAGCGCCAGCGTTCGCCGAGTTGGGCGAAGCGTTCGCGCACCGCGCCGATTTGTGCGGTGTCGCGCAGCGCGCACAAGGCCAGCACCTCGGCGGGCGCATCCGGCCCCACCGCCACCACGCCGAGACCGTACTCATGCAGGAATTCGAACGCCGGATAACGCTGGCCGAGTTCAGCAAACAGCCGCCACACGCCGAAATCGCGCTCGCGCACATTGGTGTCGTGGAAGAGGACAACCGCGCGGCGGGAGAGCTTGGGGAGCCAGTGTTCGAAATCCGCGCGCACGGCATCGTAGCCATGGCAGCCGTCGATGTGCAGCAGGTCGATGCTGCCGTCCTGCATGTACTCCAGCGCCGCATCGAAGGTGCAGCGCAGCATCTCGGAGAACGCTGCGTAGCGCTGTTCGTGGAAACGGCGCAGGTCGTTGTACACGGATTCGTCGTAGTGCCCGGCGTGCTCGTCGCCCTGCCACGTGTCCACCGCGTAGCAGCGCGTATCGAGCCCGCATTGCACCACGGCTTCGCAGAACCCGGCGTAGGACACGCCGTGATGCGTGCCGAGTTCCACCAGCAAACGCGGGCGGGTGGCGGCGACGATCCAGTGCGCGAACGGCAGATGCGCGGTCCATGCGCTGTCATAGCCAAGCCGGGAGGGACGCCAGAACAGCGGCGACAGATCGGGCGACAGCAGTGCCGGGATCATTCCGGCGGGTTCATACTTGGCATCCATCGCGCCGGTTACTCCGCACGCTGCCATGCACGCGGGCGGCGCGGCTTGCACAGATGCAGCGGCTCCATCCACGCGCAGGTCATGTTGGGATTATGGAACGGATCATGGTCGAACACGGCCCGCCATGTGCGCCACAGATGATCCACCTCACGCATCTCGCGCGCCAGTTTCTCGGGCGTGTCGGGCATGCCGCGCGTCTGGGATTCCAGATGGAACATCTCGGCGAACGGGGTGAACACCACGCGGTAGCCATGGTCGCCGAGGCGCAGGCACAGATCGACATCGTTGAAGGCCACGGCGAGGTTGTCCGCGTCCAGCCCGCCCACCTGCAGGAACACGTCGCGGCGGATGGCGAAGCACGCGCCGGTGACGGCCGAGTAGTTGCGCGTGACCGTCTGCTGCCCGGCGTAACCGGGGTCGTTGCGCTCGGCCAGCCGCATGTAGTGGGTGGCGTTCAGGCCGGGGCCGAGCACCACGCCGCCATGCTGCAACTTGCCGTCGGCATACAGCAACCGCGCGCCCACCGCACCGACATCGGGGCGGACGGCGTGGCTGACCAATTCGCGCAGCCAGTCCGCGCCGATCACGTCGATGTCGTTGTTGAGCAGCACGATGATCTCGCCGGCCGCCTGCTGCACGGCGGCGTTGTTGATGGCGGAGAAGTTGAACGGGCCGGGATAGGGGATGACCCGCACGCGCGGATCGCGTTGCAGATCGGCCAGACAGGCGGCGGTGGCCGGTTCCTCGCTGTTGTTGTCCACAATCAGCAATTCGAAATCCGGGTAGACGGTGCGCAGCAGCACGCCCCAAGCGGCAGGCCCCAGCAGCCATGCCAGATCGCGCGTCGGCATGATGATGGAGACTTTCGGCGCAGGCTCCGGCACCGGCCAGACGATGCGGTGGCACGAGGGCAGCAGCGGGGCGGGCAGCACCTGCACGGTGGGGCCGAGAAACTCGGCCACCGCGCGGCGGCCTGCGATGGCGTCGTCGTGGCACATCAGGTCGCGCAGCGTGCGCGCCATGTGCGCCGGGCGATGCACGAGAATGGAGGCGGCGTGCCGCACCTGACCGGGCAGCACATCGGCCGTGGCGCGCAAGGCCAGATCATACATCTCCGCCAGACCATAGCCGGAGCGCCAGCCGCCCAGCGCCTCCAGCCGGGCGGTGCGGTACAGCGCCAGCGCGCCGAAATAGTACTGCGACAGCAGCAGATCGGGGTCCCAGCCGGATTTCAGCCATGGCGCGGTGCGTTGCAGGCCGAAATCGATGCGGTCCTCATCGCCGTACAGCACCTCAGTGTCCGGGTGGCGGGCGATCATGTCGGCGAGTTCGAACAGCGCGCCGGGGGCCAGCCGGTCGCCTTCGGTCAGCAGGGCGGTGTAGTTGCCCACCGCTTCGCAGAGGGCGGAGTTGGCCGCCGTGGCGCGGTCCGGATACGGGCCGCCGCCCAGCAGGCGCAAGCGCCCATCACCGGGCAGGGTTTCGGCGGCACAATCGGGTTCCGGGCCGGGGATCAGCACTTCCCAGAACGGATAGGCCTGCTCGCGCAGCGATTGCAGCGTGTGGCGCAGATCCACTTCCGGCTCATAGCCCGGCACGATGATCAGCGAGATCAACGGCGGATCCAGCAGGCGGGGCAGCGCGGCCAGAATGGCGGCGCGGTCGGCCGGGGTGAAGGTGTCGTGGTCGCGCACCCAATCGGCGTACTGGTCATCAATGCCCGCTGCCAGTGGCGCACCGGCGGGGCCTGCGGCTTGCGGCCTCATGGTGTGGTGCGCGCCTGTGGCGGGCGCAGCGCCATCAGCGGCGCTTCCACCAGACGGTAGCCAAGCCACGCCAGCGCCAGCGTGGCCACCAGCGAGACGCATAACAGCACGCCGGGGCTGTAGCCGCGCCCCAGACCCTGCCACACCACGTACTGAATGATCGTCAAATGCATCAGATACACGCCATACGACATCCGGCTGCCGATGGCGATGAGCCACGCCAGCGGGTGCCAGCGCAACCGCAGACCGCTCAGCCCGGCGAGAAACAGGCACAGGCCGATGGAGGTGAGGAACAACTGGCCCAGATTGAACTGGGCAGCGTTCATGCGGATCAGCGGACCATAGACATGCTGATACAGCCCCGCCCCCACCAGCACGCAGCCTGCGCCGAACGCCAGCCAGTGGTGGCGGAACAGGGCACTGCCCTGCCAGCGCAGCCGCGCCAGCGCCACGCCGTAGCCGATGGCATCCAGCCGCAGCAGCACCACGTGATACACCTGAGTTTCGAAATTCAGCGAGGGCGGCAGGGCCATGCGGGCCAGCGCGGGCAGCAGCAGGAACGCCAGAATCACCGGCCATACCGCCCGCTGTGACCGCACCAGCGCCACCGCGCCCAGCAGGGCGGCGCTGAACAGCAGGTAGAACCATTCCTCCACCGCCAGCGTCCATGACTGGTTGAACCAGCCATCGGCGGGCATCGGCCACGCCAGATTCTGCGTCATGGTCGCGTAGGCAAGCAACCGCGGGGCCAGTGGCTCCGGTGCGGGCAGCAGCCAGACCACGGCGGCCAGCCACAGCCAATAGATCGGCAGCGTGCGCATCCAGCGGCGGACCATGAAGATCAGCCAGCCATGCGGTGTCGCGTCACTCTCGGCCACGCGGAACAGCAGGCCACCAATCAGGAAGCCACTGAGCACGAAAAACAGCTCAAGCCCGTAATACGCCCCCATCAGCACCGTGACCGGCGGGTCGATCTTGAACATCGGCAGGAACACCGCCGCCCCATGCGCCAGCAACACCAGACCGGAGGCGAGCACCCGCGCCGCGTCCAGCCCGATGCTGCGAGTGTGCGGCCCGGTGTGGGCAGGCGTCATGCGGGGCTAGTCCCGCCACTCGATCAGGCTGCATCCGGGCCGAGCCGCCGCCGTCTGTACCGCAAGCGGCAGGCCGCTGATATCGGCCAGCATTTCGGCGTGCCAGCCGAAGGCGCGCGCGATGGCCTGAAAATCCGGCGTGAACAGGTCAACGCCCAGCGGGGTGATGGATTTGCCCTGCATGAACTGCTTGATCTCGGAATAGCCGCTGTTGTTCAGCAGGAACACGATGACGCGCACCCCGGCCTCGGTGGCGGCCCCCATTTCGGCCAGCGTGAACTGCAAGCCGCCGTCACCGGCCAGGCACACCACCGGGCGCTTCGGGTTCGCGAGCGCCGCGCCGATGGCGGCGGGCAGGCCGTAGCCGAGCGCGCCAAAGCCGGTGGCGGCGTTGAACCAGCTTCGCGGGGCGTTGGCGGCGAAGCCCAGATTGCCCGCGTACACCTGACGGGTGGAGTCACCCACGATCAGCACCTCGGGCAGCGCATCGCGCAGCGTGTGCAGAATGGCGATGTCGCGCCGCGTGCCGGATTCCAGTTCCGCCAGCCCCGCCCGCATGGTGCGCGCCGCCCGCGCGGCCCCATCGTGTGCGCCTGCCGCGACCCGTGCGGCCAGTGCATCGGCGGTCAGCGCCGCGTCGCCGGTCAGCGTCAGATCGGCCACGAAACTGCGCATGGCCTGTTCCGGGTCGCGGTCCACCCGGATCAGGCGGCGCGGCTTGGGCATCGCCCCGGTGGCGTACATGTCGTAGTCGGTCGGCCCCATTTCGGTGCCGATGGCCAGCACGCAATCGGCCCCGGCGATCAGCGCCCGCACCGCCGGAAACGAGGGCGACACCGAAACGGCGAGCGGATGCGAGGGCGGCAGCAGGCCGCGCGCGTTGATGGTCATCACCACCGGCGCATCGAGCCGTTCGGCCAGGGCGCGAATGCCCGCTGACGCCGAGACCGCGCCGCCGCCCGCCAGAATCACCGGGGATTTCGCGTCTGACAGCCATGACGCGGCCAGCGCCAGCCCCGCTTCGGAGGCCACCGGCGGCATCACCACCGGGGCGGACTCGGGCAGTGTCAGATCGTCCGCCGAGGCCATGATCAGATCGAGCGGGATTTCGATATGCACCGGCCTTGGCCGTGCCGCAGCAAACACGGCAAAGGCTCGCGCGATGACCTGCGGCAGTTCATCGGCCCGGGTGATGGTGTGGCTGAACGCCGTGACCGGGGCCGAGATGCGGCGCTGGTCCGAGACTTCGTGCAGATAGCCGCTGCCCGAGCCCAATTCGCCCAGACGGTTGACGGCCGTGATGACCAGCATCGGGATGGAATCGGCGTACGCCTGACCCATCGCGGTCAGTGCGTTGGTCAGGCCCGGCCCGGTGATCAGCAGGCACACGCCCGGCTTGCCGCTGGCCCGCGCGTAGCCATCGGCCATGAACGCCGCCCCCTGCTCGTGGCGCGGGGTGATGTGGCGGATGGGGCTGCCGGTGAGGCCACGGTACAGTTCGGCGGTGTGGACACCGGGGATGCCGAAAATCGTGTCCACGCCGTAGCGGGCCAGCAATGTCACCAGAAACTCGCCGACCGACGCCATGCCGCAGCCCTCCAAAGTGGGCGGAAGCTAGGCGGCGGGCCTGATTGCATCAAGCCGTGCGGCTTGCCTGCCGAAGCCTGCGGTGCATCATGCGGCCCCAACACCGGGAGATGCCCCATGGACGCGCCTGCCCTGAACTACCCGGACGCGCTGATCCGCGGCATCCTGCAGCGCACCCGCACCATCGCGGTGATTGGCGCGTCGGCCAACTGGAACCGGCCGAGCACGTTCGTGATGAAATACATGCAGGGCAAGGGCTACCGCTGCATCCCGGTCAACCCCGGCCTTGCGGGCCAGCAACTGGCCGGTGAGACGGTGTATGCCAGCCTGCGCGACATTCCCGAACCGGTTGATCTGGTGGATGTGTTCCGCGCGCCCGAGCATGTTGGCCCGATTGCCGAGGACGCGATTGCCATCGGGGCCAAGGTGCTGTGGATGCAGCTTGGCGTGCGCAACGAGGACGCCGCCGCGCACGCCGAGGCCGCCGGGTTGACCGTGGTGATGGACCGCTGCGTGAAGATCGAGTTCGGGCGTCTGGGCGGGGAACTCTCATGGTTCGGCGTCAATTCCGGTCTGATCCGCAACCGCCCCGCCGAAGCGCCGCAAACCCGCCCCACACGCCCCCGTCCCTCCCCGGCGCGCACCGCCGACCAAGGGTTCGAGACGAAGGCCATCCACGCCGGGGCCGCGCCGGACAGCGCCACCGGGGCGCGCTCGACGCCGATTTACCAGACCACGTCCTACGTATTCGACGACGTGGATCACGCGGCCTCATTGTTCAACCTGCACAGTTTTGGCCATGTCTATACCCGGTTGTCCAACCCCACCGTGGCGGTGCTGGAGGAGCGGGTGGCGGCGCTGGAGGGCGGGCGCGCGGGGGTCGCGGCGGCATCCGGGCACGCGGCGCAGTTCATCACCTTCTTCACGCTGCTGTCACCGGGCGATGAGTTTGTCGCCTCACGCAACCTGTATGGCGGGTCGCTGACGCAGTTTGCGCTGTCGTTCCCCAAGCTCGGCTGGCATTGCCATTTTGTTGATCCCACCGACCCGGAGAATTTCCGCCGCGCGCTGACGCCGCGCTGCAAGGCGATCTTTGTGGAAAGCCTCGCCAATCCGGGCGGCGTGGTGGTGGATTTGCATGCGATTGCCGATATTGCGCACGCGCACGGCCTGCCGCTGATTGTGGATAACACGCTGGCGAGCCCGTATCTGTGCCGCCCGATCGAATGGGGGGCGGACATTGTCATTCATTCGGTCACAAAATTCATCGGCGGCCACGGCAACGCTTTGGGCGGGGTGGTGGTGGAGTCGGGCAAGTTCGACTGGACGCAGGGCGGCAAATTCCCGTCGCTGACCGAGCCGGAACCGGCCTATCACGGGCTGCGCTTTTACGAGAATTTCGGCGACTTCGCGTTTACCACCAAGGCGCGCGCGGTGGCGTTGCGGGATTTCGGGCCGTCGCTGGCGCCGATGAACGCGTATCTGACGCTGATGGGGGTGGAGACGCTGCCGCTGCGGATGGAGCGGCATGTGGCCAACGCGCAGGCGGTGGCGGAATTTCTGGCCAGCCATCCGAAGGTGGCGTGGGTGTCCTATGCCGGGCTGCCGTCCAGCCCGTTTCATGCGCTGGCGCAGAAATACCTGCCGCGTGGCCCCGGCAGTGTGTTCACCTTTGGCGTGAAGGGCGGCTACGAAGCGGGCACGCGGTTGGTGGAGCAGGTGCGGATATTCTCGCATCTGGCCAATGTGGGCGACACGCGCAGCCTGATCCTGCATCCGGCCAGCACCACGCACCGGCAATTGACGGACGAACAGCGCCTTGCCTCCGGCGCGGGGCCGGATGTGATCCGCCTGTCCGTGGGGCTGGAAACCGCCGCCGATCTGATTCGTGATCTGGACGAGGCGCTGTCGGCGTGACGAGATGCGCCACGAGGGAGATTCCGCATGACCGTGCCGACCGACCTGCTGGAACGTGACGCCGAGACGCTGCTGGCGGGCCTGATTGCCGTGCTGTCGGCCAAGGGCATCGCCACCCCCGCCGAAATTGCCGAGCGCATCGCCATCACCGATGCCGCCAGCCCCGCGCGCGGGGCCAGTATGGTGGCGAAGGCGTGGGTTGACCCGGACTATCGCGCGCTGATGCTGGCGGACGGCACCAAAGCCGCAGAGGCGATGGGCATCATCATGCGCGGTGCGCCGCCGCTGGGCGTGCTGGAATGCACGCCGCAGATGCATGCGCTGGTGGTGTGCACGCTGTGCAGTTGCTACCCGCGCGCGGTGCTGGGCTACCCGCCGTTCTGGTTCAAATCCGCCGCCTACCGCGCCCGCGCGGTGCGCGACCCGCGCGGCCTGCTGGCCGAATTCGGCACCACGCTGCCCGAAGGCACAAAGATTCGTGTAGTGGACAGCACCGCCGATTACCGCTGGATGGTGCTGCCGCTGCGCCCGGCGGGCACCGAGGGCTGGGACGAAGCCCGGCTTGCCGCCCTTGTGCGCGAAGGCGACATGATCGGCGTGACCCAGGTACGGCTGTGATTCGTACCACGCTGGCGCTGCTGCTGCTGGCAGGCACCGCGCACGCTGCCAGCCTGCCCGCCGTGGAATCGGACCAGTTCATGGTGGTGTCCGCGCATCATCTGGCGACGGAAGCCGGGGCCGAGATGCTGCGCGCGGGCGGCAACGCGTTCGATGCGGCAGTGGCGGTGGCCTATGCTGAGGCGGTGGTGAACCCGTGCTGCGGCAATATCGGCGGCGGCGGCTTCATTGTGGCGCATATTGCCGACCACGGCGACACGTTCATCGACTTCCGCGAAACCGCGCCCGCCGCCGCCACGGCGGACATGTATCTGGACAAGGACGGCAAATTGCTGCCCGAGGCCAGCATCATCGGCTGGAAGGCCGTCGCCGTGCCCGGCACGGTGCGGGGGCTGGATCTGGCGCTGAGCCGCTATGGCCGTCTGCCGCGCATTCAGGTGATGGCCCCGGCCATCCGGCTTGCGGGCGAAGGGTTCATTCTGGACCGCCCGGACACCGACATTCTGGATTTCCGCGCCAAGCGCTTCAAGGAACAGCCCGAGGTGGCGAAAGTGTTCCTGCATGAGGACGGATCGCGCTACCGCCCCGGTGAGCGGCTGGTGCAGAACGACCTTGCCAGCACGCTGGCCGCCATTGCCGCCAACGGGGCGGAGGCGTTCTACACCGGCCGCCTGCCGCTTGCCGTGGAGACGGCGGCCAAGGCAGGCGGCGGCATCCTGACCGCCGCCGATTTCGCCGGCTATGCCGCGCACGAAACCGAACCGCTGCGCTGCCAGTATCGCGGGTGGGAGATTGTGTCCGCCCCGCCGCCGTCCTCGGGCGGGGCGACGCTGTGCGAGATTCTGCACATCGTGGAAGGCTATGACCTGAAGGGGATGGGGTTCCACTCGGCGGCCGAAATTCATGTGCTGGCCGAGGCAATGCGCCATGCGTATCTGGACCGCAACACCGGCCTCGGCGACCCGGCCTTCGTGCAGAACCCGCTGGATCGCCTGCTGTCGCAGGACTATGCGGCGCGTATCCGCGCGGTGATCGGCCCGCGCGCCACGCCGAGCAAGGATCTTGGCCCCGGCACGCCGCCGCATGAGCAGACCGAGACCACGCATCTGTCGGTGATCGACCGCGAGGGCAATGCGGTCTCACTCACTTACACGCTGAACGGCGCGTTCGGCGCGGTGGCCATGGCGCCCGGCACCGGTGTGCTGATGAACGACGAGATGGACGATTTCACCACCAAGCCGGGGGCGGCGAATCTGTACGGCCTCGTGCAGGGCCGCGCCAACGCCATCGCGCCGGGCAAGCGCCCGCTGTCGAGCATGGCGCCGACCATCGTGCTGAAAGATGGCACCGTGGCGCTGGTGCTGGGCTCCCCGGGCGGGGCGCGCATCATCACGCTGGTGCTGGAAGCGCTGGTGAATTTCATCGACCACGGCATGACCCCGCAGGAAGCCGTGGACGCGCCGCGCCTGCACATGCAGTGGATGCCGGACACGCTGTTCGTGGAGCCGTTTGCGCTGTCGCCCGACACGGCGGCGCTGCTGCAGGGCATGGGCTACGGGTTCACGCCGCAGACGCCGTGGGGGGCGGTGGAACTGATCGCCGTGGGGCTGGAGAAATCCCGCGCCAAGGCGGCGTCCTCGGGTGGGGATTCGGCGAAGTCGGGGGGAATGTTGCCGGGGTGGTTTTACGGGTCGAATGATCCTCGCAGGCCGGCGGGGCTGGCGGTGGGGCGTTAAGACCCGGCAACG
The DNA here is from genome assembly GCA_903864895.1 of uncultured Rhodospirillales bacterium. GTDB lineage: Bacteria > Pseudomonadota > Alphaproteobacteria > Acetobacterales > Acetobacteraceae > CAIPHQ01. The sequence goes on along the minus strand of CAIPHQ010000168.1, from coordinate 662 downwards.
CAGGTGCAAGAACAAGAATTTTATCCGCAGATGTCGCAGATTACGCAGATGTTCTTGTGCCACCGGCCGCCTTCGCGGTGTGACATTGGATTGCCGGGTCAAGCCCGGCAATCCAATAGATAGGCTGAAGCAAATTCGATCAACATTTCCTTCTTATCTGCGTCATCTGCGGTCAAATATCTTGCTTCGCACCCCTTCGGTTGCCCCTTGCCGAAGCCCCCCTGCCCGCACGACGATACCGCCATGCCCCATCGCCACAGCATCAACGGCACCACCTACGTCTTCCCCAACCTGCGCACCCTGCTGGCGCGCGCCACGCCGGCGCGGTCGGGCGATGCGCTGGCGGGGCTGGCTGCGGACTCGGCCAGTGAACGGGTGGCGGCGCAGTGTGCGTTGGCGGCGTTGCCGTTGCGGCATTTCCTGAACGAAGCGGTGGTGCCGTACGAGGCCGATGACGTGACGCGGCTGATTCTGGATGGCCACAACCCGGACAGCTTCGCCCCCATCGCGCACCTGACCGTGGGCGGGTTGCGGGATTTTCTGCTGGCGGCGGATACCGCAACGCTGACCGCGCTGCGGCCCGGACTGACGCCCGAAATGGTGGCCGCGGTGTCGAAAATCTGCCGCTTGCAGGACCTGATTGCCATCGCCCGCAACTGCCG